>RFGN01000308.1 GCA_003696645.1 Gammaproteobacteria bacterium
CCGATTGTGGCCTTCACGGGTTTTCAGTTGTTCAACCACCCTGTTGTTCCAGGAAAAGAAGTTTATGGTTTCCGCCTGGCGGCTGCAATCGATGAACTGGATGAAATCGTCTTGCAGCACAATCAGAATTTTATCGCACTGGAGTTCGCTGCGCTCAGCTATGCTGATCCTGCCTCCAATGAGTACGCTTATTTCCTGGAAGGGCTGGAGGAGGATTGGGTGCAAGCCGGAAAGCGCCGCTTTGTTTCCTATCCGGGCCTGGCTCCTGGCACCTACACCTTCCACGTTAAAGCCAGCAACCACGATGGCATTTGGAGTGAGAAACCCCGGTCCTTGCGCATTACAGTGCTGCCGCCCTGGTGGAGCACCTGGTGGGCATGGATGGCCTATACACTGCTGGCTGCCGGGATAGTGTATCTTTTCCTTCGGCAACGACAGGCCACGGTGAGAAGGGTGGAAGCCGCCAAATCTGCCGAGCGGGAATCCATGCGAAAAAGGATGGCCCGGGACTTTCACGATGAAGCCGGCAACCGTATCACCAAATTGGCTTTGATGACAGAGGTTTTGAAGCGAAGCCAGAAAGTGGATGCCAATCTGGTAGAAGACATTCAGTCCAACATCCAGGAGTTGCGTTCGGGAATGCGGGATTTCATTTGGGTATTTAATCCGGAAAATGACAACCTGCAGGAGACATTTTTCCGGCTGAGGGATGCCGCAAACAGTGTGTTCGAGCATTCTGACATCAACCTGAGCCTGGGAACGCTTTCCCAAAAGGCTGAAGCCATTGCCCTGGACGGCAATCAAAGGCGCCACATCATGATGCTGTTTAAAGAAGCCTGTTCCAATTGTGTCAGACATTCAGGCGCTTCCGAAGCGGAGTTGGCCATCGATATACTTGAGGACCATTTTGAGATTTGGCTTCGGGACAACGGCAGAGGGTTTAACACCCAGGAAACAGAAAGCGGCAATGGACTGAAAAATATGCAGGTAAGAGCAAAAAAAGCAGGAGGAAATCTGCGTATAGAAAGCAACAAAGGGGCAGGCACCAGGATCGTATTCCGGTCCCAATTCACCCAAACGGGTAATTGACCTGCGAACTCAAAACCTTGTTATTTGGGCAAACACCGGAAGAAAATGGAAAAACCTGTTCGTGTTGGCATTATTGAAGACGATCCCCAGATCCGGCAGTTGATGCAGCTGATCATCGACGGCTCGCCAGGCTTCTCCTGCCTCCAGGTTTGGGAAAGCTGTGAGCGGGCGCTGCCCGACCTCAAAACGGACTGCCCCGATGTACTGCTCATGGACATCGACCTGCCAGGAATGTCGGGCATCGAGGGGGTGGGGGAATTGCGCAAGCTGAATCCTCAGCTCCCCGTGGTCATGCTCACCATCCACGATGACAACGAGGCCGTCTTCGATTCTCTCTGCGCTGGTGCCGTGGGATACCTGGTGAAAGGCCTTCCGCCGGTGCAACTGCTGGCTGCCATCCGGGAAGCCCATGCCGGTGGCTCACCCATGAGTGCGGCCATTGCCCGTAAGGTGGTGAGGTCTTTCGAGGCTTCCCAACACAGCCCGCTTTCCGACCGGGAACAGGAAGTGCTCAGCATGCTCTGCGATGGCGAAAACTACCGCACCATTGCCGAGGCGCTATTCATCTCCGTAAACACCGTAAAAGCTCACATCAAAAATATCTACGAAAAGCTTCAGGTACACACCCGTGCCGATGCCGTGAGGACGGCGATCAGAAACAGGCTGATAAAGTGAGGAGTGCTGAGGGATGAGTGCTGAGGGATGAAATTTTCTACTTCTGGAAGAAGATTATCCTCCTTGCCTCAAAGGTTCCTTCAACAATTCAACAGATCAACTCCCGAAGCCGATTTCCCGAAAGTTTTCGGGATCGGCTTTCGGGATCAACAATTTCAACCCCTCCCCAAAACCACCCATTCGGGTAATTGTGGCGCCTTCTTCCCGCCGGTAGTTTTGTTCCCAACAGTGTAGTCACAAACCGTATCAAACCCGGAATCATGAAAAACTGCTACCTCATTATCCTGTGCATCCTGATGGCCACAAGTGCATTTGGTCAGGATTATCCCCTTCGGCCAACTACTCCGCTGAATGCTGGCGGGCAGGGCCTGATGCATTTCAATTCAGCGAAATTGCCCGATGGCGACATTTTGGTTTATGGGGGTACCAAGGCTTTTCCTTCGGCCAATTCCGAGGCCTGGCGCTATGACTGGGAGACGGAGACCTGGTCTGCTGCCAGCCCCCTGGCTTTTGCTGCTGCCCAAATGGTTTCTGTCACGCTTTCTGATGGCAGCATCCTTTGCATTGGTGGCACCCAGGATTTCAGTGGAAAGGTGCAGCGCAGCCAGCGCTAC
>RFGN01000036.1 GCA_003696645.1 Gammaproteobacteria bacterium
AACCTGTCCTGTATATTTGATTGAAAAAGAACTGAGAAAATCAGTGCCAAAGGTGGAAGTAGTCGAAATAAAATTAGAAAAGAAGGAGGAGACGATGAAGGTTTATGCAACATGGCATTATAACCCACAAATGGGCCTTGCATTCTTGTACCAAAGCGAGTCTAAGCCTGATGCCAGTTCGCAAATAGATTTATGATCTCCTCCTCCCATATCACCTACTACCACCTCTGTCACCGCAAATTATGGCTACACCATCACGGTATGCGAATGGAGGATAACAGCCAGGCGGTGGCAGAGGGTCAACTCATTGGTAAATCCACCTACACCCGCCGGCCACAGCGTTGGAAAGAGCTTGAGCTGGGATTTCTGAAGATTGACCATTACGATCCACAGACCAACACGGTGCGGGAAGTCAAGAAAAGCCCGAAGTTGGAGCATGCGCATGTGGCCCAAGTGAAGTATTACCTATATGCGCTGGAAAAGCGGGGTGTTCATGGCACCAGGGGACTCATAGAATATCCCAAGCACAGGCGGACCACTGAAGTTCCGCCACTGACAGATGCCGACAGAAGGGAGATACAGGCCTGGGAGGCTGAAGTGCTGCGCATTGTAAGCCTGCCGCAATGCCCGCCATTGGTTAAAAAGAGCTATTGCCGGAGCTGTGCGTTCAGGGATTTTTGTTTCGTTTAACAGTAGCTAGTATTTATGAAGAAGGCCTATTACCTGTTCAATCCGGGACGGATGAGCCGCAGGGATAACACGCTGAAATTCGAGCCAGTGGCCAAAGAGGGGGAGCCTGCTCCCAAGCCCCGGTATTTGCCCGTAAATGGTGTCAGTGCACTGTACATTTTCGGCAGCGTGGATGCCAACAGTGAGCTGTTCAATTTTTTGGGTCGGAATCACATCCCTGTACATTTTTTCGATTATTACAAACATTATACGGGATCTTTCAGTCCCCGGGAGCACCTGCTTGCGGGGCAGATGCTGGTTCAGCAGGTTGGTGCATACACATCCCTGAAAAAGCGCCTGCATATTGCCCGCTCCATTGTGGATGGAGCC
>RFGN01000309.1 GCA_003696645.1 Gammaproteobacteria bacterium
CAGCAGGTGAATAACCAGCCTGTAGGAGTAGGTCTGCCAGAACAGGCTCCTTTGTCTGCAAGTACGGCACAGATGCTTACTCCGCAGGTCGGGCCAGCTACTCAGCCTATCCTTGACTTCATCATTGGCAATGCTCAGGCAAACGCAGAACAGGCCAAGTTCAACTTCGAGAAGCAGAAGTACAAGACTTCCCAGCTTGAGAAGAAGGGCCAGCGGCAGGCGGCTATTAACTTCATCAATAACGAGTTTGCTAAAGGCACTCCTTTTGCCAAGTGGGTACAGTCCCGCTATGGTGATATTCGTGAAGGTGTAGCGGCAGGCAGTGTCAATCCTTATCAGTATCGTGCAGAGTATGCTCGAGAACAGGCAGGCATCGCACAAGAGAACCGTGGCCGTGCGCTAAACCAGAAATCAGTAGAGGCAGCTATTTCGCCGCTGCGTGGTACGATTGGTTGGAAGGCGTTTGAAGCAGACAAGTTTGACTGGAAGGAAATGACCCCTACCAGTGCGGAAATGTACTTGCAGTCTATTCAGACAATGAATGAGGCGATTCGTAAGAATCACTACATTGTCAAAGATGGGGACAAATACTATGTCACCAATGCACGGGGCAAGCTGGTTGAGTACAAAGGTATTCCACCTAAGAGCGCACAGCATCGCATCCGCACAATGGATCAGATCATGGCAGGTGTAGAGCAGATGCACCCTGAACTCAATCCCAATATCATGGCAGCAGCGCAGCAGCCCATGACTACCGAGGACTTGAGGAATAGCCTACGCGATCCGCAGACCGCAGAGCAGACAAACAAAGTTATTCAAGCGGCTGCACAGAAAGTGGCTACCGACATGGGTATCCCAATGGAGCGCCTTGCTCAGGATGCACCTGACCTTATGGCGAGGTTGAACGACTACCTGTCCAAGAGCAACGGAGCAGAGGACATCACCATTACAGATGCGGTGAATCAAATTCTCTCCGAGAAATATCAGAAGCATGTTGGGCCTAGTATTGTAGGAACCACCGAGCGCAACATTGTTGCTCCGGGGCCAGATCAGATTCTTCTTACCAAGACCTATGGACTCTCAAACAAGAAGATCGGTAAAGATTCCCTGCCTGTAAGGTATAACACCAAGGCTGGTCGGGATGCCATTATCAGCTACCTTACTGAGACTATGCCCTATACCGATGCTTTGAAGGTATGGGCCAGGATGCAGAATGACGTGGATACAAGGAAGCAAGTCCTTGATGCATACAATGCACGCGCCATGCAGACTGAAACCACGCCTGATACCAGCTTCCTTACCAATCAGCTTTCCAATATTGCGGAGGGCTTCAAGTTCCTGACAGGACGTTGATATGGGATTCTTTGGGGACTTCTTCTCTGGCGCTACCGAACTGCCTAGAGAAGTCTTAGGAGGCATTGCCACTGCCGCAGGTGCGGACAAGAACAAGGTTGAGGATACCCTAGGTCTGCATCCTGATACACAAGAGCTGTGGGAAACTGTAGTCAATCATCCGGGCAAAGTGCTGGGTGAACTGGCCATGTACTCGATCTTACCAGCAAGACTATTCGGTTCCGCATATAAGGCAGCGAAACTAGGGAGCAAGGTAGCAAAGAAAACATCAAAGGCAGTGGGTAAGCGAGCAGCCGCTACCGCCGATATAGCCAACCAAGCCGCTACTATGGGCACCTATGGTGTGATTGG
>RFGN01000310.1 GCA_003696645.1 Gammaproteobacteria bacterium
GCTGATAATAGCATCCCGTCCTGCCTTGGAGTTATACCTAACGGGTAAGGAATCCTTACCAAGTTTCTTGTTGGACAGGCCATATGTCTTGGTTAGGAGAACCTGATCTTTGCCCGGAGCTACTACGTTGCGTTCAGTAGTTCCAAAGACGCTCGGCCCGACATGCTTCTGATACTTCTCGGAGAGAATCTGATTCACCGCGTCAGTGATGGTAATGTCCTCTGCTCCGTCGCTCTTGGACAGATAGTCGTCCATCCTTGCCATAAGGTCGGGTGCGTCCTGAGCAAGCCGCTCCATAGGGATGCCCATATCGGTAGCCACTTTCTGTGCCGCTGCCTGAATAACCTTGTTCGTCTGTCCTGCGGTCTGAGGATCGCGCAGGCTATTCCTCAAGTCCTCGGTAGTCATAGGCTGCTGTGCTGCTGCCATGATATTTGGATTGAGTTCAGGATGCATCTGTTCAACACCAGCCATGATCTGATCCATAGTGCGGATACGGTGCTGCGCGCTCTTAGGAGGGATACCCTTGTACTCAACAAGCTTACCGCGTGCATTAGTGACGTAGTATTTGTCGCCATCCTTGACAATGTAATGGTTCTTGCGGATAGCCTCGTTCATTGTCTGGATGGACTGTAGATACATTTCGGCGCTCTTGGGCGTCATTTCCTTCCAATCAAACTTGTCCGCTTCAAAGGCTTTCCAGCCAATGGTGCCCCTGAGGGGCGATATGGCTGCCTCTACGGATTTCTGATCTAAAGCGCGGCCCCTTCTCTCACGTGAAATCTGTGCTTTCTCTCGTGCATATTGTGCACGATATTCGTATGGGTTGACATTGCCAGCCGCTACACCCTCACGGATGTCTCCGTAGTTTTCCTGTACCCATTTAGCAAAGGGAGTGCCCTTCTGAAACTCGTTATTGATGAAGTTGATGGCAGCCTGCCTCTGGCCTTTCTTCTCAAGCTGAGAGGTCTTGTACTTCTGCTTTTCGAAGTTGAATTTCTGCTGTTCGGCATTTGCCTGTGCATTGCCGATGACGAAATCCAAGATAGGCTGAGTGGCTGGCCCGACTCGCGGCGCAAGCATCTGAGCGGTGTGTGCAGTCAGAGGTGCCTGTTCGGGCAATCCTTCTCCTACAGGCTGGTTATTCACCTGCTGAGTATAAGGATTGACGAAGCCGGGCTGGATCGGATCATTAGCCATTGCTGTTATCCTTATTCGGCTCGTTCTGCTGGAGCATCTGTGGCAAGTAGAAGCCAGCCAGACCGCCGCCAAGCAGGTTCAGATAGTTCTGCAAGCGAGCCTGATTGTTGTAGTTGACCGCATTGTTGTATGCCTGATTTGCAGAAATCTGA
>RFGN01000311.1 GCA_003696645.1 Gammaproteobacteria bacterium
CATTTTTTACCGTCTCTTCAACAACGGCTTCGATTAAGCATTGTAAACTTGACTGACAACTATTCCATTTTTCCACCGTCTCATCCGCTGCCCACAGAACCTCGGCAATGCGCTTCTGTTCATCAAGCGGCGGCAGCGGAAATTCAAAGTCCTGCAACGCTTTCCAGCTAGTCCTTGGTGACAGCGAACCGGCCGATGTGCCTAGTGCATGATCGAAAAAGGCATCGCTCTGACAGATGAAAGGCAACAACTCCGGCAAGAGCACGTTCTTGTCTTTAGGTTCAAAGGTCAGGATGTCGCCAGAACAAATGCCTTCGAACTCAGCAAAGGCAACCTTACGTTGGTAGGCACGGCGCTTACCAAAAAGCGTCTGCCCCGGTACGAATTTGCGGGTGAACGAAGTGCCGTTCTCAAGGGTATTCCAGCGGCGAATATGAAGGTTTCCGGGGTCGAGATGTTCCAGGCCGACAATTCGCTCGATCCCTGCGCTCTGCGGATAACGCTCAACCAGGTTGGCGTTCTTCACCACATCGCCGAACTTCACCATCTTCCAGCCGGGTTTGATAGAAACATGCTTCATGTTTCTTCATCCTCACCAGTGAACTCCCCTGCTTTGGTTTCAAGGCTTGATATCAATGCCGAGGCCCATGAGAAGGGTTTCAAACTATCGATAACATCACCCAATTCCTCTCTACTAACCCAAAACTGTGGCTCGCTTTTAACAATCGATTCTGAAACTTCAGCGACCACCTGTTCCAACTCCGTATTTGGGAGACGGTCGAGTGCATCAAGCACCCTGTGAAGATGCTTTGTCTTAAAACGAAGCTCCTGTTTTTCATTGGTAAACGTTTCTAAGGCTATTCCGCGAACAATCCCCAAAGGCCATCTCGACCCTTCATCTGATAGCCTAACAAGGAATCTGGCGGCCATGTTTGAAGCACCTTCAGCGGATTGAAGAATATTCCGTCCCAGTTCTATTTGCTGCTGTTCCGTGAGTTCTGCGGCTTGATCAGGTCCATTCGAAACAATCAATTCGATTGCAGGGTTTTGCACGTACCAATCATAGGACTTCATCGCAGCGATCAGTTTCTCGTAGCAAGTCTTAGTACTCAGAGCTGCGGACCGTAGCTCACTTGAGTCCATCTCCGAGATACGCTCGGTGAAGCGTTCCTGCTGTCGGACTGACAAAGCGCCATCATTATTGAGACGTTCAAGATAGGTAAGGACACTGGCATGTGTGCTGGACTCGACAAGGATCGAACCAACAAGGGCATCCTGCGCCCGGTTGCCTATTTCCTTGAAGATGTCTGCAATGCCGCATACGCGCATCAGTGTCTTCGGGAACCGGCCAGCTCTTTCATGCCATTCATCATGTGAGAATACGTCGACGCCAACCTCCGTAAGCATCGTGCGGCAAAACCATATTCCACGTCGGAAGAAGATCGCCATCGATGAATCGTCCGCCAGCTCTTCCAGTTCCTCCCAGTACTTGTCTAGTAACCAGCCATGAATGCTTTCATCCAGCCTTGGGATGATATCCTTGGTGAATGCCGTAACTGCCGTTTGCTGGTCGTCCAAATAATTTCGATTCTCCAGCAGGCTCTTGAGCAACTGTTTGCCAAACCCATGTCGTAGCTTGACTGGCTTGGACAACACGTGTTCAACCACAACCGCAGCAGCATGTGATACTTGCTCCTGCGATGGCGCTTCCTCGTAAGGATGGCCGTAAAGACAGCGCATCTCGTAGACGTGGTTCAAAATTGTGTGACCTGGATCAGATAAGAAACCGTATTCATGAGCTTTGTCCAATACGAATTTATCCACGGATCTGTGCTCACGCTCTTTTGTTTCGATATCACCAACGATACTGCCCGCAGCACTGTCGCGTTTTTGCGCCTCACGGAAGCGACGCTTCAAGGATTCCGCACATGCCAGCCATATCATCACGTAGGCGGCTCGGAGTGCGCCAGCCTTTGCTGCCGCCACTGCATCATCGAATAATGGTCTATCTTCGGAATATAAGATGGCGGCTGAGTAATTGCTAAGGTCTACTGGCTGGACATTTGGTTCCTGAATAGGCTCGCTCATGTCCTACCATCCATATTACTATCTTGAGACACTTTTATGCATTGATCCAATTTTCTATGCAACATCGATATCAGCGTGAGGTAATCGGCCGCATCATCCTCACCATGCCATAAAATTTTTGGCCCATGGGCTAATGGATTACGAACTGCTGCGGCACACCCCTTTAAGAGTTGAGCAAACCCCTTGTGTTCCGAGCGCTCTGTTTCTGTCTGGAGTGTATTGAAAGCCAATAGTGGATTATCAACCGAAAACACCCTGTCGATCAATGCAGCGCCATCGTCTCCAGCGCCAGACTTTTCGCGAATGCGCTGGAATAACCCCTTGCTTGCCTCAAAAACTGCATAGAAATAGTTCTCTTGCATTAGCTCGGCCTGGCAGTATTTCAACACTTCGGGGTGGGGAGTTCGCGCCGCAAGCTTGTGGCGAATTCCCTGAGCTCGCTTCTCAGCTTCATCGAGGCTATTGGCTTTATTGGTTAGTCGGAACTGACCATCTTTTCCGAACTCCAGCCCATGCATGATCAAGATGGCATTTAACTCACCACGGAATTTCTCAAATACGTCTCTCTGTCCAGCAAACCTTGTAGGAGCCATATAAGACTTTATGAAGGCAAGAATCTGGTTGGCACTGTTTGTTGAATTCTGGATGCTCAGAAAAATCGCATTAAGCCGTCGCCACTTGGTGGATTCACCTGAATCGTCGTTTAATTGATTCGCAGCAAGATAGCGGGTGATATCTGTACCTGAGCCAGCTTCTCCAAGGATTCGAGCAATAGCTTCAATCGTACCAACATCAAATGGAGGGTATACACTCATTTAATTGCCTCTTCCAAGGTTCTGAATAAATTTGACATTGAGCTCCGCAAGCATGCGGAACTTTCCTGCCAGTTCGCAATGGCTTGTTTGAGGCTAACGGTTTCGGCTGTGCCATTGCCATTTCCGTTGTCCACCCGCACGTAGAGCGGGATGCTGAGATTGCTGGCTTTCTCCCGGATCTCGTCATTGCTGACCACACGAGCAAAGCCATCCTCATCTTCAAAGGCGCGATAAGCCGAGACAATGCGATGGATATGATCCTCGGTGAGGAAGCTCTGTGCCCGCTCGCGTGTCACCTCGTTCACCGCGTTGATGAAGAGCACCTTGTTCCTGCGCTCCCTGGGTTTATTCATCCGGCAGATCACGATGCAGGCTTCCATGGGCGAGTTATAGAAGAGATTCGGGCCTAGGCCGAGGACGCATTCCAGCACGTCATGCGCGATAAACTTCTCACGCATGGCCAGTTCTTCATTCCGGAAAAGCACGCCATGCGGAAAAAGAATGGCGCAACGACCGGTATCGGGCTTCATACTCTTGATGATGTGCTGCAGGAAGGCATAGTCGGCACGCCCCTGTGGCGGGGTGCCATAGATGTTCCGGCCCCATGGATCCGCCGACCAGGCATCGCGATCCCATTGTTTGATGGAGTACGGTGGGTTGGCCAGCACCACATCGAACTGCTTCAGCCTGTCGCCTTCGACAAAGGCAGGATTGGCCAGGGTATCGCCGCGCACAATCTGAAAGTCCTCGATGCCATGCAGGAACAGGTTCATCTTGCCGATGGCGGAAGTAAGCAGATTTCGCTCCTGCCCATAGAGCCTGACATTGCGCCATTCCTTGCCCTGTCGCCTAAGATGCGCGATTGCGGAAAGCAGCATGCCGGCGGAACCGCAGGTCGGA
>RFGN01000312.1 GCA_003696645.1 Gammaproteobacteria bacterium
CGCCAAAGCAGCGTGCGACTTGCCCGAGGTGTCGTCATCCAGTACTCGGCTCGATTCAGACGAGGGTATGTTTCCCGGCTTGGACAGATCTTGTTCGCTAGCGAGTACAACGATCTGCCAGAGGTCCGCACGGGCCGGCTTGAACTGATACTGGACGTTCAGCCCGGTATCGGCCAAACAGTCCTCAAGTGCCAGGTCACTCCGCCAACCGATTTTCACAAAGATAGGATTCAACACACGTTCCCACCAGCCAATGAACGGATTCGGACTACGGAAGTGGTTGAGGACGACGATCCGTCCTCCGGGTTTGACCAGTCGCCTGGCCCATTTCATCAGCTTCTGCGGGTCGCTGACCACCGACACAACGTGCGTGATCATAATGTGATCAAAGCTCTGCTCGGCAAATGGCGGCATCATGGCATCGCCTTGAATCAGCATGCAATGATCAAGACGATCCTTGATAACTTTATCCTGGGCTTTGGCAAGCATGCCGGGGGACAGGTCCATCCCGACCACGGTGATGTTCTTCGGGTAATGCCGAAGCGTCATCCCGGTCCCGACCCCCAGGTCCAACACGATCTGTCCCGGTTTTGTTCGGAGTTGTTGAATTGCCAAAGCCTGCCGTTTGCGAACCAAAGCGCCGAACGTGTAGTCGTAAAACTTAGACCACAGGTCATATAGCGGGCTGGTGGCCTCTTCGGTCATTTTCATGGCATGTGTTCCTGACCTGATGCAAGTAACTGGTCCACCCGCTCCAGGATCGCGTCGGTCATCCCGCCTTCGAGGAATTCCCCGGCCAGATTCCCGCGTTGATCGTAAACCAAGATAGCCGGGACCGCGAGGCTGTTCCAGCTTTCTCCTAATCCATCCGCCAACGCCTGCTGTGCAGCCGAATCGTTGAGGAACATATAGGCATCGTGTAACGCATTATACTTCTGGAGGAACTCAATCGCCTCGGCTTCCCGAGACAGATCATCCAAGGTGATTGTCACCGCCCTGACCGGCCCATCTGAACGCCCCGCCCCTCGAGCGACCAGCCCATCGTGTAAGGGAGGAAGCATCTGCACGCAAGGCACGCACCATGTGGCCCAAAAATCAATGACAAGCACTTTCCCTTCCGCCGATGATTCCCGGATAATCTCTTTAACTCCATCCAGATCTATGATTTCCAGATGATCAGCGGGGGATGATTCCTCAACTGGCGCATCCATTGTGACATGCTCAGATGTGGTCCCGTCAATAGATTTCTTCTCGGTAGCAGCCTCACCACGATCCTCCCCACACCCCATCAAAAACAAAATGAGGCTGAACAGGACTACAATAGCTGATATTCGATGTCGCCGACCGGGAGTTTCCATTGTTGATACCTCCAAAGATGGCCCGAGGCGCAGGCAGAAACAGGATACACTAGGCTAGAAAAACTATGCGTTTGCAACTGATCATCAACGGCGAAAAACACGAAATAGAAGCCCGCACCGTCCACGACCTGCTCAAGGCCATGAATCTGGACAAGCAGGCCGTGGCGGTGGAAGTGAACCGGCAAGTCGTTCCGAAAAAAGAACATGATCAGACCGAACTCAAAGATGGCGACAACATTGAGCTGGTCACCTTGGTCGGCGGAGGCTGAACCAAGCCACACAGACTATTCCTGACATACCCTAACACCATATAAATTAAGCAGATATAACCATGAACCCCGCCCCATCCACCACAGAAGCCCTGGACACGCCCTTCCACGTGGCCGGCCGAAACCTGCAATCCCGCTTGATTGTGGGGACAGGCAAGTACGCGGACTACCCCACCATGCAGCAAGCTTTGGATGCCAGCGGAGCCCAAGCCGTGACGGTCGCGGTCCGACGGGAACGGCTGATCAACGAAAAGGGCGAATCGCTGCTCGATTACATCGACACCTCGCGGTACACGATCCTGCCCAACACGGCCGGGTGCTTCACCGCTGAGGATGCAGTCCGTGTGGCTAGGCTTGGTCGAGAAATCCTTGATCAACTCGACAACCCCGGCAAGGACTGGGTCAAG
>RFGN01000313.1 GCA_003696645.1 Gammaproteobacteria bacterium
CCTGAGGCACTCGAGTTTGAACTGATTGCAAAAAACATGTACATCCTGACCACCAATCTATGTGGTCTGAAGACGGGTGGAACGGTACAGGAACTCAGGAATCTGCACTCCGAATACATGAACTGTGTCTTTGACGATATCCTGCAGATCCAGCAGGCCCTGGTAGGGCACGAGCTTGATCGTGACGCCCTGATGAGCAGGATGCTGGAGGCCTTTGATGGTGATCCGGACCACCCATGCAAGGGTCGAAGTGCCCCTCAGCGTCTTGAACGTGCCCTGAAACAGGCAGCAGCTTTCAATATAAATGTCCCGGAATTGCTGAAACTCGGTGACACTCGGACCTGAATCATGGGTGTCGAGATCGAGCGCAAGTTTCTTGTCAAAGATGACACATGGAAGGCCCACAGTATTCATCAGGAGGAAATCGCCCAGGGCTATCTGGCCAATACCGACAAATGTTCTGTACGCATTCGGCTCTCTGGAGAGTCGGCCTTTCTGAATATCAAGAGCATGACGCTGGGGGTCTGGCGACAGGAATACGATTATGACATTCCGACCGAGGATGCTCGTTCCTTGCTGAAATCACTCTGCCAAAAGCCTGTGATTGAAAAGACCCGCTACCATGTCCCCTGGAAGGGGCATGTATGGGAGATCGATGTCTTTCATGGGGCCAATCAGGGACTGGTCCTGGCCGAGGTCGAACTGCAGGCCGAAGATGAGGCGTTTGCGCTTCCACCCTGGATTGGCAAGGAGGTGACCCACTTGGAACGATACTACAATGTCACACTGGTACAACACAGTTTCGACCAGTGGAATCCATCGGAACAGGCCGGAGAGGGTTAGTCAGCTCCGGCACCACAGGATCGAACCGTTTGAGTGTTCCTTCAACCCAGGTTAAGGGAAGGTTGGGGCAGATCTCCTGGGAGAGGTGCCGGCAAACGGATCCGGAATATTTGCAAGGGCCACCGGCCAGTTGACATCCGGTGCCCAACTGGCAGAACCCGGTGCCTGAGCATTGAATGTTGTCTGAGATACTACCGGTTTGGCGGTGTAGCTCACTGACCAGGCCGGACCTCCTGTCCCAAATCCTGCCGGGAAACATTGATTGAGGAATGGCGAGAAAAAGCCGGTGCAGGTATAGGCTATATCCGCCGCAGCCACATTGGTATTCGTCATGGCACTTCCCAAATTCGTTGCCAGCCATGTTGCCACTACGCGTCCTCCCGCATTCCATGTTGTGGATGAGGCCCCGCCATTCAGGGTCGAGGTTCCACCTGCAGTCAGTGCATAGTTGTTGCAGTTCGCAGCGGTTGAACAAAACCATTGGTATCCACCACGGCCTTCACGACGACGCTGATCAAATTTTTGTGTCTGGCCTGTTATTGTATCGGTGACATTCTGCCAGATATCCGTCATTTGTCCTCTGACTTTGTTGGTATTGAGTGCACCAGCTGTAGCCTGGGATTGCGGGGTATCGGTCCAGCGAACAGAACTGAAACCAGAAGAAAAACCGGTATCAACCAGGCTCATGATCAATTTGGTGGACCAGCCCTGCTGCGCGGCATCATTGCCCGTTGCCGGGACAGTGATTCCTGGCCGATTACTCTGTGCAACTGCCAGGCCTGTTGCAGAACTCAGAGGATCAGCTATGGAAAACCCGCTGGCATTGTTTTGTCCAATGATGTCTCGAGCAAATCCTCGCTGAATCTCGGCATCCATAAACAGGTTTGCATCCTGAATGATGGTACGCGAGGCAATCCCCTGGGCTGCACGGGCATACGTTGTATTGTCATTGGCAAATACCCAAGGGCCGCCATTCTGGGCATTGATGTTTACGTTGCTTTGAGTACGAAGCTGCATGGGGGTATAGACCTCATGGCTGAATCCCAGTGTACTGGCATCTCCCGTCGCAGCAGAATCCAGCATGATCATCTGACTGTATTCCTCATTGCCGATAACGACATGACGATAAAGAAACCCATCGCCTTCCGCGATAACCGTACAGGATGCACCCCCGGTCTGACAGGGGTTGGTGGCCGTGTCAGAAATTACGGAAGTTTTTCCATCTGCAGCCAACGAGGCAGACCATTGACCATAGGCGATCGGGGCACTTGCATAAACCGGCTTTACTGTCAGAAGAGACAGGATCAGACAAGCCAGAAAGGGAAGCTCTTTGTTTATTCTTATCATGGCCATGGTTATTGTTTATTGTTATGAAAAAAACAGTGCAGGGATAATTTTCCTTAAGATAATATTAAAACAATTAGTAATTGTCAACAAATAATATTGAAATTAGTAA
>RFGN01000314.1 GCA_003696645.1 Gammaproteobacteria bacterium
AAAATATGCACCTTGAACGAAGGATACGACCGAAGGATACCAGAGATCTCACCGAATGCCTTGGAAAGCATAGCGGAATCAATGGACCCAGAAGTGTCCACGGCAATTGCCATATCAATATATTTTTCCGGATTCCGACACGAAGGAAGGGCAACCCCAAGGTGCCCCCGCTTCTTGTGAGGACGCATGAACGAGTAGCGGGGACGAATCATCTTCGCAGTGAAGTTGCGGACGACCGCCCGCCAATTCCCCTTCGGACGATGCCACTTATCGAAAACCCGAGCAATTGCCGCAGGCACGCTCCCGGCACCGGACCCGTTATTCTTGGCGTCAGCAATGGCGCCAGTCACGGCATCCTTAGCGGATTCGCGGATATTCTCCATTTCGCTGTCAGGGACAACGATATGGATGTTGCCGTCCTCGTCGATCCAGCCATCGCCCGCTTTCAGAGGACCAGCATTGCCCTGAGCATCGCCCGGTTGATCGCCCTGCTGGCCATTTTGCTGAGACTCTCCTTGGTCATCTTCTTTGCCGTTCTCATTCCCGTTAGCGCCTTCTTCATTATCAGAGCCCTTCTGCTGATCCTTCTCGTTCTCATCACCACCCCTGAACACCTTGGAGCCCTTAGGAGGGGTCGGATTGGAGCTTTCCGGGTGAACAATCACATGGCCACCGCCCATCTGCGGAAGCTGATCCTGCTGGTCCATTCGCTCTTTCAGGATCTCATAGACCTCTTCCGCACTTTTGCCGATAAACTCGGTCGAGTAGAGCCCAGTGTAATTGTCTTCCATCTTGTTGAAGACAAGCACTTCATAGGTCTTATCGAGACTCAGCGGATTGATAGGCTTGCCGGTCTTTGGATCCTTGGTGTTGGCACGCTTCTGAATCGTCACGTGCAGCGCCGATTCACCGAAATCCTTAATGATGTCACCATTGATAACGAAATCAGTGGCGTAATTCACCAGCTTAGGATATTCGGCTTTGGCGAAGCGGTCATGGGTTCCGATATGGTCAAGAGCCACGTGATACGCTTCATGGAGCACCACGAAGAGAACCTGCCGAAGATGGGCGTGGTTCACAAAATGGGCGTTGTAATAGATGTTCCGCCCGTCCGTTGCCATGATGAACGAATACTTCTCTCCCTCGGGAGTCTTCTCCAGGTGATCGCCCGGGAGTTCAATAAACCGAATCGTGGCGAACACCCGAGCCCAGAAGGGGGAGCGCTCAGTAAGGGCGAGGACTGCCGTATAGAGGCGCGTGTAAGCCTCTTTGTCCTCATAGACGTTGCCCCGGAGGGCAGATTGCCCGGAAGCATACCGGGCAATCTGTTTTGCTCTCTGGAGTTCACTCATTGGTTTGTCTCCTCAGTCGAACCGAACCTCAGCATACTTGGCACCGAAGTCCTTGAACTTCTCGATCTTACCCCGATACCACTTGTTCTGCAGGATCGGTTTCATGGTCCGCAGGTAGTCCTGCGTAAGCCGACGAGTGAACCAGATGAACAGTTCCTCGTCAGAATGCTTATACAGGAAACGGCCGACGTTTTCAACCATTTTGTTGAACTCATCGCAGAGCCCGCGAGCCTTGAACTCCTTGTTCAGATACTGGAGGGCCGAGATCGCAATCCCAAAATAGGCACCCCGATCAACGTCATCCCCAGTGAACTCCTGAGCAACCTGCGTATTGTTGGCGAGGTCAGCCCCAGTAGGAAGTCCATCCATCATCTTGAAGTAACCATAGAACTTCGACGCGGTTTCCTCTCCGATGATGCCCGAGACAAGAGCCATCAGATGATGCCGGGCCTTATCCCAGTCGCCATCATACAGGTTCTTGTAGTAATCCAGCGGACGAAGCTCATCCGAAAGGAACTTGTAAGCCCGAGGGGTGGGGTAGCCGTATTTCCCTTCACCGAGCTGATCGGGATCCATCCGGTGAATCTCGCCAGGGAACGTCTTGATGAAGCCCACCACAGTGGGGTTCAGGTTGTTCTCGATGGCATAGGACACCCACTCATCAGCGTCCGCCCGAATGGTCAGATGCATGAAGCGGTTTGCCAGAGGGAGACTCATCGGGTTGACGAGAGCCCCATCCTGCTCCCGGTTACCAGCAGCCACGCAGGGGCAATGAATGGGGAGACAATACTCACCCACTTTGCCATCCAGAACAAGTTGCAGTGCCGCGTTCTGAACAGCCCCATCAGCGGTCGAAAGCTCATCGAGGAACAGAAGGCTCTTTTCCCCGACATGAACTTCGTGCGCTTCCTCGGGGACATTCTTGACCACGAGGAAGTCATCCTCGATCACCACTTGCAGATCCCCGAAATTCTCTGCAAAGGGATCACCGTAGCGGGCAACCACCGACCCGTCTTTGCCGATGACGGTCACCACGCTATCATGGTCCCAGTCAACATTGACCGAAACCTCAGTCCGACCTTTGGACCGAACCACTTGAGACTTGGGGAAGCTCATCATCGGGACCATCTTGACCCGATCCCCGGCAACCACAGGGATCCCGATGAGATCCGTGGGTTCCATCTGACCCAGGTGGACAGCAACCACCCGAGCCCCGACAGACTCCCCGATGGACC
>RFGN01000315.1 GCA_003696645.1 Gammaproteobacteria bacterium
AGGTACTCCAAAGTGTGGAGTGGTGTGGAGGGGTATGGAGTCGTGTGGAGCGGCGTAGGACTAAGCTATAGTCCTATACCAGTGTGGAGGATCTCAATGAGTCGCCTGGCGTGGGCGAGCAGCCATCCGGCGGGCGCGGACTGACGCAAATGGCGTCCTCGACCTTCTCCGAGGCATATGACTGGCTGACGAGGCACAAGGAAGACTCACAATCTCTTGATCGGCATGCCCTGAATGAAAATGCGGATTCTCCTCTCATTCGATCAAACCAGGCCACAACGCGGAGGAAAGGAGAAACCGTTTGCTTGCCAGGTTGAATCGAAGGCATGATAACCATGAGCAAAAGGCTTGCGTGTTGTGGCTAATTCAGGTTCCTCAGCACCTTCGCGGCGAGATTGTCGGGGAAAGACCACGCCGCACGCCCTTCAAGTCTGACACCCTCATGCTTGCGGGCAAGCGCCTCCATTTTTGAAACGGCAGTGTCGTTTCCGGGCACCAGCTCCACGACGAATGCACCCGGATATTCCTCGGAGGTGTGAACAATCGCGTCGTCGCCATACCACTTGCGCCGCTTCGGTGCAGGGGGCGGAAGTGGGCGAGCGTGCGGGCGGTTGACATGGCGGGGCCTGCGAGCCGAGATCCTTTCTGCATGGCGGTCGCCGACGGGGCGGAGGCGGGCCTTTGCTTCGGCATCTTCCCTTGCCCGCCTCGCCAGATCGGAATAGCCAATGGGATGAATCCATTGCTTGCCGTGAAGCCGGTCAAGTAGGTGTTTCCGCAAGCGGTTCATGTCCTCGTCGGGATGGCCGGAGAGAACCCCCTTGTCCTCGATCACGATCTCAACAGATGCTATATCGTGACGTGACAATGCAGCCTTCTTGCGTTCATCGATCGGGTGGCTGACGCATATCTCGACAGCCAGCGGGCAACGAGCCCTTTCATATTCGACTTCAAGCAGGACATCGGCGCGGAACGTATGCCCGCCAGCGAAAACAGCCGCCTCTTTGGTGGCTGAATAGACAGGGAGGCTTATCGGTGCAAAGCTGGCGATGCCCTCAATAGGGACGCCTCCAGCCGGGATGCGGTGGCGGTGCGTGTAGCCTGGGACGAAGATTTGCGGGGCCGCTGCAACGATATCCTTGGCAAGCATGTGGATGGCGGTTTCAACACCACTGCCGCAGTCATGGCCCGATGCATGGGCGAAATGGTGTACCCGGACCATCCCTTTGCGGGCCACGAGTTCACCGCCGCAGTTCGGGCACAGGCATCGGCAAGCCAGGCCACGGTCAACCTCATGAACCGAGACAAGCCGGCCATCACGCCAGCCATACGGGAGTAAAACGGACTCACCCAGCCAGTCGTTCAACGGGCCACCTCCAGACTGGAGGATTTTCCCACGGCGGCATGAAAAATGCCACCTGGAACCCAAGGCATTTATGTCAGGAATAACTTCCTCGACGTGATTTCCGGCGGACCTGATTCGGTTTTTCCCATCATTTCCAATCATTCGGACAGACCTGCCCTGCTGCAGCGAGCTTCAATCTTGGGTTGATCGGATGAGAGGAGGGGGCTCGTTTTCAGAGATTCCCTAGTCCTCCAACTCCTGAGCAAGCCTCACGGTATTGACCTCATAGGTCGGCAGTTCGGAACGATTGCCCATGGCGATCCAATTGGCGGGAGTTTGGGAATGAAGCGCAATCTTGTAGATCACGCCTTCCTTGTCCCTCGCCTGCAGAAAAATGTCTTTTGAGACCGGCTCTTTCTCGTTGATGCTCGGGTCCATCCAGACATTCATTTCGACGTCCTGCCAAACGGTGCAGTCCTCATCGTTGGGGTCGGGCTCTGCATCGCCGATATATTCTTTATAGGTAGTCCAGACACCACCCCAAGTAAACCTCACGATGTCCTCTCGCTTATCTTCGGGGATATTGCCGGTCACCTTGACGGTGGAGCAAACGGTTTCATCCTCGAATCTTTCCCAGTGATACCGGTCGGACTTCCAGAAATCTAATCCAGCCCCCAACTTCGGTTCGAGGCTGACACCCTGCCGATATACGTCGCGCATTCGGCCCACTGCATCCGCGGGGAAACCAATCACACTCTCATCGAGCGGCTGCGCCTGAAAGGCAACCATGCGCGCCAGATAGACCTTTTTACCATCCTTCCGGGCCTCAACACGAACCTTTGAAACCCTTGGCGGCTCGCTTGCCTTGACCTTTTTCAGGGTATAGACGGCATTCAACCGGACATCACAACCATCGTTCGCAACCGGAAACCCACGCTGGCTGAATGCGTCTGCAAGCCTGGTGTTAATATCCTGACCGATCGCCTTTTTGTCCTTGGCGCCCACCTGTCCGCGCACAGTCGCCTGCACACAGAGCAGGTCGCGATCAAAGTTTTCGGCCGGGTAGTCATCCGCTTTCACGTACACCATCGGCTTGCCGGGCATGGAGATCGCTTCGACACGAAGCATTTCCGATACCGCACTCAGAACAAGGGCCGTTCCAACCTGGGCCGCGCAGCCCGAGAGCGCTGCCACGCATATCCCCAAAGCAAGAGCCATGAGTATCAACTTGTTCTTCATATGAACTCCTCCTTCCCGACTGCCATGACTCGGTTGGCAAACGCATCAACTCCGCTACCCGAATCCATGTTCCGGGGCTAAGCATAATGCAAGGCATGGCCTGAGTCATGTGCCTGTCAGGATAAGTTAAAACCCTAGATGCTGGTTCTGGCCGCATCTTGTTGGATGGCGATAGTAGACGTGTGGGTCGCAGAGGACAGGGAGGTTGCCGCCAGCGTGAATGCGAAAATGTCATGATCCATAGAATTATATGCTTCAGGGCCGGATTGCCCGCTACAGTGGGGAATTCGGAATTTTTGCAACATGGACAAATCATGCATTCAGGATGCAGTACGACATGGAACGCAACCACGGGTGGTGCGTATATTCGGGGCTGCGAAAGCACTCCAAGGTACTCCAAAGTGTGGAGTGGTGTGGAGGGGTATGGAGTCGTGTGGAGCGACGTAGGAC
>RFGN01000316.1 GCA_003696645.1 Gammaproteobacteria bacterium
TCAGACAGGGTCACGCTCTGCACCTCTTCGGACTTAAGCTGCAGGGCGTTCTTGTCCCACCAGTCGGCCAGTTTTGCCGTGGCATCATGTTCGGCAATGCGGGCAGTATAGATGATGGGGCTGTCAGATTTGCGCACGTAGGAACGCCTTGCCCCGGTGTTGTTGCCGATGAACAGCTCTGCCAGGGACTCACTCCCCTTGCTCAGGAGGATATGCCCCTTGAATTTGTCAGGAGCTACGGCAAAGCGGTCCTGATCGGATGTCTTGTGGCTGACAGGCAAGCCGACCTTGAGCTGGTTCAGGGTATTCAGCAGGCGTTCAATCCGGAAGGTGTCTGCAGAAAAGTCATCCGGGGTATGCCAGCTTCCATCTTTTTTGACCAGCTCGATCTTGTGCTGGTCTGCATCCTCGAGCTGGATTCGGTCCACCTGCTCCTGTTCGAATGTCAGCAGGGTATCTTCAACTGCCCGATCGGCCAGGCTGGTATGGTGCTGCAGTGCAAAAAAGACGATCACCCCCTGCACGGCAGCCAACAAGGCAAGTGCCATATTGGTCTTTTTCATGTCAAACCTCTGCAAGAATCAGTTGATGTTGGTTCAGGCGGCGACGTCGCAGGACAAAACGCACTCCCCAGACGATCACCAGGCCAATCAATGCGGCAATATAATTGGCATATTCCCAAAACTGCCGCTCCGACAGCTCCATCGGCTTGAGCGTTCGGGCGTACTGGGCCCGGCTGCGAATCGCCATCAGGCCCTGATCATCCAGTGACCAGTCCAGAATATTCTGTACCAGCTCCAGGGGTCGGGTATATTGTGTCCCCATTCCCTGAGAGATCAATCTCAACACGGCATCACTGGCAAAGGTATTGCTGGAGAGCAATACCAGCCGGGCATGATCCGGTGAATGCTCGATGATACGGGTATCGATCTTTTCAGCAGCCTGATCGGTCTTTTTGTCCTGTTCCTTGTCATCGGCCTTGTTGTCCTCCAGAAGGGGAGACGGTTTGCCCTTGAAGAAGGACTCAAATCGGCCTTCGACAGACACGGCAATGGGATAGGAGGACTGCTCCTGCCCGACTGGAAAACCAGTATCGGGGTAGCGAATATAGTCCGGCAGGATGTTGGTCGAATCCAGCAACCAGCTTTCGGGCGAGGTGCGCATCAACACCACCGGTTTGGAAGGTGTCTTGTCCTCCTGAATCCCGATCGGGGATACCCAGTTCATCACAATCTGCTGCAGGGACGCCGTCACCGGATTGGAACGGTTGAGCCCTTCACCGCGAATATCCGGGAACGGTGGATAGGCCATCATGTGAATTTCGTTGACCGTGATCGGACCAATCTGACGCGGTACCGGCACCGGCAACGAGGCATGCTGGTTGTCGAGGATCAGACGATTCTTGATCTCAAGGCCATAATGCGCCAGCCATGACTCCAGCCCGGAGGTATGCGATGTTGCCGTCAGTGTGCGACTGATTTCGACATCATACGGCGAGGTGGCCACCAATACAGTGCCGCCCTGCATGAGAAACTGATCCACGGCAAACAGCTGTTTGTCGGTCAGATGATCCGGCCCCATCAACAAAAGGATATCGGCATCTCCAGGCACACGCCCCTGATCAAGTGGGGCATCGACCACTCGGTAGTTTTCACTCAGACGATCACGCAGATCACGATAGGTCTTGCCACCGGACATGCCCAGCCCCATCATCGAACGGTTGGGAGTTGACGGCGGAGTATACAGGGCCACGGTCTTGAGATAACCCGGCGACATGCGCTGCAGGGCAGACTGCAGGATCTTCTTGAATCCGCTCTCGTTCATCTCCTCCGGGATGGGGATCTGCACCACATCGTCACCGTTCTTGAGCACCATGTAGAACCAGAAGGTGGTCGGGTCCAACAGGCTGGCAACCTGTGGGGCAAAACCGTAGTCCTTTCTGATCTGCTGGGCGACATCGCCGTTGCCGGCATCCGGGTCAACGATGTTGATCTTGATCTTGCCATCCGATTTCTTGGCCAGATCCTCCACGGTACTGGAAACGATCTTGCGGAAATCCCTGAGAAAATCCGGGAGTTTCTGATCAGGTGAAAAATAACCAACAAACTCTACCGGGTGCGTCAGGGTCGCCAACAGGTCGGAGCCGGATTCAAAGGAACGCGCCACCTTGCGAATTGAACGGGTGATGGCGTATTCCGGGTTCTTCAGTATTACATCTATATCTTCTGCCCCACCGGCGCGCACCTCGATCAGGTCCTCGAAGGACAGGGATTCATACTGATCTCCATAGGCAATCACCAGATTGAAGTAGGAATTGACCACTCCAGCCTGATAACGGCTGGCCATGCGAAACGGCACCGGACGAACCCCGTATTTTTCCGCCGCTTCTTCCTCCAGGGCCTGGTCACGATGTGGATCAATGAATTCTACCCGGACATGTTCTCCCCCCGCGACCTGATACTCCTTGAGCAGATCCTTGATCTGGGGGACCAACGGCTCCAGCAAAGGATGGGTCTTGGCCGAGAAATAGCCCCGGATCAACAGGGGTTCCCTCAATTCCTGCAGGGTCTGGCGGGTTGCAGAGGACAGGGTATAACGATGATCGGCAGTCAGATCGACACGCGCCCAGCCCACTGAATTCATCCATCCATTCAGGAGCAGGATATTGACCACCACCAACCCGACAAACAGGCGTTTCTGCCCATGCTTTCCACTTGCAGAGGGATTGCCGGCCCATTTGATGCGGCTCAGATCATGGCCGTTGAGCAACAGGAAGACGACGACAATGGAAAGGTAATAGAGGATATCACGGATATCGATGACCCCACGGGTAATGGACTCGAAGCGTGAGCCGGAACCGATCAGGGACAAAAGCGATGCAACATCATGACCGAACAGGGAAGTCAGGAAATGGGAACCGATCAGATACAGGCCGCCACAGATGGCAGAGGTCATGATCAGGGCAACAATCGCATTGTCAGTTCTGGCGCTGGTATACAGGCCAATGGCAATATAGGCTGCCGCCAGGAACAGGCTGGCAAAATAGCCACCAATAACCGGTCCCCAGTCCATGTCTCCCAGCATCGAAACCGTAATTGGCAGCGGAAAGGTCAATACCAGCGCCAGAATCACCAGTGCCAGAATGGCCAAAAATTTGCCGACGATCAGTGTTGGTAATGACAGGGGAGACGTCATCAGGGTCTCGATTGTCCCGGCACGCCGTTCCTCCGACCAGCTTCGCATGGTCAATGCCGCCACCAGAAATATCATCAGGATAGGAATCCAACTGAACAGGGGCTTGAGGTCTGCCAGATTGCGGGCAAAAAACGATTCGCCCCAGAATACGACAAAAAAACTGCTCAACAGAAAACCTCCCAGAAACAGCCATGCCGCAGGGGAGGCAAAAAAGCCGTTAAACTCTTTGCGAAACAGATGTAGCACCGTCACCATCATCTCCTTTTTCACATTATTTCAATCATTATTGGGCATTCACTTCGGCAAAGACCGTTTCAAGATTCCTTTCAAGTGGATGCAGGGCGTAGAGCGTATCCCCTGCCTTGTGGATGCTTGCAGCAATTTCTGGCAGCAGCTCTGCTGCAGCCTCCAACTCCAGAATGACCCTGCCATCGTTACCCTGTTGTACAGTGACCTGTTTGCCGCCCGTGACTGGTTTCAGGTAGTTCACCGCCCCGGGATTATTGGTCACCACTCGCACACGATCCAGGGTCTGCAGATCTTCAAGGCGTGAATCGACCACCAGCTTTCCGGATCGCATGATCAATACACGATCGCAGACGGCCTGGACCTCCTGCAGGATATGAGTGGAAAGGATCACTGTGGCCTCTTTGGCCAGGTTCCGGATCAGTGAACGCATCTGATGGATCTGGGTGGGGTCCAGACCATTGGTCGGCTCATCCAGGATGATGATATCGGGCTGATGCAGGATGGCCTGCGCCACACCGACACGCTGTCGATATCCCCTCGATAATGTCTGAATCGGCTGCAGGGCCTTTTCTTTCAGGGCGGTAAGCTGCAGCGCTCGAATGAGGGCCGCATGACGTTTTTCCGGGGCAATCTCATGCAGACTGGCCTGGAATTCAAGATATTCCATCACCGTCATCTCTGGCCAGACCGGACAATTCTCGGGCAGGTAACCAAGGCGGCGTTGCATGGCTGGAAGATCTTCCCAGACATCCTTGCCTTCCAACAGGATCGTCCCTTGGGTGGGTTCCAGAAAGCCAGTCATCATCTTCATGATGGTGGTCTTTCCCGCCCCATTGTGACCAAGAAGCCCAACGACCTCTCCCCTGGCGATATCAAAACTGACCCCGTCAACCGCCTTGAACTCACCGTAATGGCGCGACAGGTTCTGTACGCGGATCATATCAATCCCCCTTGTTCGTTTTTCTTTGGGAATGCAACCCATGAACGGGTTGCAGAAACAAATTTTGCCGGGTTAGTCCATCAATTGCAGTGAAAGTTCACTGGATGGATAATTTTTTTGAGCCGCGATGGTCGGTTGCCGGAGAAGAAACATCCGACAACCTTGCGATGGACAGGATCAGGCCTTTTTGACAAATTCGGATTTGAGTTGCATGGCACCGATGCCATCGATGCGGCAGTCGATATCATGATCACCCTCCACCAGGCGGATGTTCTTGACCTTGGTACCGACCTTGACCACTGAAGAAGATCCCTTGATCTTCAGATCCTTGATGACGGTTACACTGTCACCATCCTGAAGAAGATTGCCATAGGCATCGCGAACCCCTGCAGCATCTTCCTGCTCGGCTTCATCTGCTTGGCGGGACCATTCATGTCCACATTCCGGACAGACCAGGTTCTGGCCATCATCATAGGTAAATTCAGATCCACACTGTGGACAGTTTGGCAGACCAGACATCAAGGACTCCTCCAAAAGGCCTGTATTGTCCACGCTATGCAGACAATTTCAAGTCTGGCGATGGGTTTCAAGGTCGTCGGATCCGAGAAAATCGCGAATACGATCACCAATCTGATCCCGAACATCACGAAAGGCCAGCAAGACCGCCTCACGACTTCCGCTGGCCTGGGCAGGATCGGGAAATGGCCAGTGCAGTTTCACACAGTTGGCAGGCACGGATGGGCAGGATTGATCAGCATGTCCACATACCGTAATCAGCAGGTCCATCTGCTGCAGATCCTCGGGCTGAAGAATATCCGAGGTCTGCGAGGAGATATCCACACCTGCCTCGGCCATCACCAAGACGGCATCTGGGTTTAGGCCATGCGCCTCAATCCCGGCAGATGCCACCTCATACCGATCTCCTGCCAGAAAACGAAGCCAACCCTCCGCCATCTGTGAACGACAGGCATTGCCGGTACAGAGAAACATGACCCTTTTTTTCATCAAGCAGCCTCTTCAACCCCTGCTGTATTGATACGCTCGCGATTCTTCGTGGTCCGGTTCAAAAGAGAAACTACCGACAACATCACAGGCACCTCGACCAGTACTCCCACCACTGTCGCCAGGGCTGCACCTGATTCAAAACCAAACAGCGCAATCGCCGTGGCAACCGCCAATTCAAAAAAGTTGGAGGCACCAATCAGAGCCGATGGTCCTGCCACCTCGAACGAAACACCCAGCCTGCGGTTCAGCCAGAAGGCCAGACCGGCATTGAAATAGACCTGTATGATGATCGGAACCGCCAACAGTGCAATCAACAGTGGATTTTCAAGTATCTGCCTTCCCTGAAAACCGAACAGCAGAATCACGGTCAAAATCAGTGCCAACATCGAAAACGGATTGATCTTTTCCAGAAACCTTTCCAGGAGATCCATCCTGATCAACCATTGCCTGACCGGCCAGGCAATGGTCACCGGCAGAACAATATACAGCAAGACGGAGAGAAACATGGTCTTCCAGGGGATATCAACGTTCGTGATGCCCAACAATAAGGAGACAATGGGCACAAAGGCAAAGATCATGATGATATCATTCAGGGCAACCTGGGTCAGAGTAAACTGGGGATCCCCTTTAACCAGTTTTGACCAGACAAAGACCATTGCCGTACACGGTGCCGCCGCAAGCAGGATCAAACCGGCAATATAACCGTGGATCTGTGTTGGATCGAGCATCGATTGAAACAGATTTTGCAGGAACAACCAACCGAGAAGCGCCATCGAAAACGGTTTGACCAGCCAGTTGATTCCGAGCGTTACCCAGATACCCCGGCTGAATTTATGCAGTCGATGCAGGGATGAATAGTCCACCCTCAGTAACATGGGGAAGATCATCAACCATACCAGCAGCGCAACCGGAAGATTGATCTGCGCCACACTCATCTGACTCAGAGCCTGAAAGACTCCACTGAAATAATGCCCCAGAGTGATGCCCACGATTATGGCAAGCAACACCCACAGGCTCAGAAAACGAGAAAACCAGTTCATTCAACAACCCCCTGCAGCAAAATCGTCATGCCGGGAGTATATATCTGTATATCCGAATTTTCAAATATACAGTCTGTCCGTGATCCTTTTTTTCAGAAAAAACCCATCAAAATCCTACCACCTGGTCGTTATCCCGAAGATGATCTTCGAGAAATAAGGCCAGCGCGCGATCCCTGTGAGCCCGATAATACATCCACTGGCCTTCGCGACGGGCATGAACCAGATGCGCCTGCCTCAGAACGGCCAGATGTCTGGATACTGTGCTCTGGGGCAATCCTAGGGCCTCCATCAGATGGCACACACAACGCTCATCATGTTGCAGTAGCAGGTGGAATATCCTCAGTCGGGTTGGATCGCCGAGGGCCTTGAATTGCTGAACAAGTGAATCCATGGAGCCAAGATTACAGGAATTTTTCCTCAATCACATTTCTTTTCAGCTTGAGAGTCGGTGTCAGACAGTTATTTTCCTGTGTCCAGGGCTCTTGCATGACCAATACCTTTGCTACCTTGATATACCCCGGTAGCGCACTCAGACGTTCTCTTACCCGCTGCAGAAGAAACGTTTCAATCTTCTCTGGCCCGGCGTCAGGCAGCTCTCTTTGCAGCTGTTGCGGATTGGGTACGACCAGGGCCGTCAGGGCCGGGGCATTATTGCCCGTTACCATCACCTGCTCGATACAGGGGTCCTTGAGGATCAGCATCTCCACATCCACCGGCGCAATCTTTTCACCCGTGCTGAGTACAATGATATCCTTGAGTCTTCCAGTGATGCGAATGAAACCATCCTCGATGACGGCCTGATCACCTGTATGGAACCAGCCCTCCTTGTCAATCACATCTTCTGTGGCCTCGGGTTTATTCCAGTATCCCTGCATCACACCAGGCGAACGTATCAGCAGCTCGTCCTGTTCGCCGATCTTGACTTCCACATCGTCTAGTGGAAGCCCAACCGTTTCTGGCCGGTTGGCATCAAGCCGATTGACACTGACCACCGGGCTTGTTTCGGTCAGTCCATAGCCCTGAATCACATCCAGACCCACACCGATAAAAAGTTTGGCAATCTCGGGTTGCAATGGCGCGCCACCACAGATCACGAAACGAACCTCACCACCAAAACGCTGACTGAATTTCCTGGTGATCAAACGGGAAAGAAAACCATATGTACGTTGATTGGCCTTTTTCAGAAACCCCTGCCAACCCTCTTCAAGACAGTGCCGAAACAACCATCGCTTGATCGGTCCGGCCTCGGCGAGACCGTTCTGAATCCTTTCATGAATACGTTCCAAAACCCTCGGGACGACAACCAGGATGCTTGGATGGGTGATTTGAAGATCTTCGGCATAGGTCAATGGAGAGCGGGCATAGGCGACTTCAGCTCCGATCAACATGGGAACATAATAGCCCACGGTTCGTTCGAACATGTGAGACAGCGGCAAAAGTGAAAGAAATCGGTCGGTTTTGCCCGCAGGAGCCGCCTTGATACAAACCCGGGCGTTCCAGAGAATATTCTGGTGGCTCAACATCACTCCCTTGGGCGCACCTGTCGTCCCCGAGGTATACACAATGGTCGCCAGAGATTCAGGGCCGTTTTCAAACCCGCCTTGCTCAGAATCAGCCGGCATACTGATCCATTCTTTCCAGGAAATTATTCTGTCCTGCTGGTCGTTTTCATATTCATGTTCCAGCTTCTGCAATCCATTTCCTTCTACAGGGATCACCCCCTGCAGCGTGGAGACCGCCTTGCAGGCGCTTGCCACATCCAGAGCCATTTCTGCATGAACAAACAAAAAACGGATACCACTGTCCTCGATGACATAACGAATGTTGTCGACTCGATCATTGACATAAAGTGGAACGGTTACCAATCCCAGGGACAAAGCAGCCTGGTCCACCACTACCCAGGAAGGGCCATTGGGGAGCAGGATACCGATACGATCACCTGCCTGAAGCCCGCGCGCACTCAACCCCGAAGCACAGGCAGCAACCTGTTGATCCATCTCGCTCCATGTCAGAGTTTTCCAGTCTTCCGTTGCCGAATCGAAATACCGATAGGCAATCTCTTCTGGACTCTGCCCGACGCGGTATCGAAACAGCTGATCAAGGGTCTGTATGGTGTCCTGATTCATGAGTTACCTCATGGTCTGGTCAGTGTGAAAAAATGTTTGCCAGCCCGGGCTTGGAGCAAATCGCTCACCATATCGTTGATGCAGCGCTTGAAGATCCGCATAGACCTGCTGGTGACGTTTCTTGAGGTCATGCATCGGACCTCCCCGGAAAGGTGCAAAACCTGTTCCAAATATCATGCCTGCATCAAGGAAATCGGCATCACTGACAACCTTTTCTTCCATGCAGTGCAGACATTCGTTATACAGTCGGGCAAACAACCGGGTTTGGGCCTGTTGATTGAGTGGCGTTCTGCCACGCCCCGCATCGATTGGACGGCCCTTTTTATAGCTATAATAACCTTGACCTGTCTTGACACCAAGGTGTCCCTTCTTGATCTTTTCACCAAGACCCGATGCCGCCTTTAGGGTCATGGCATCCAGATGTAATTGTTCGTCAAAAACCTTCAGAACATGATGACAAATATCCAAACCTACCTTGTCGGCCAGAGCAATTGGCCCCATGGGCATTCCGAAATGCAGTGCAGCCTCATCAACTTCCTGTGCAGGAACTCCTTCGTCAACGAGTATCATGGCTTCACCGAGATAGGCCATCAGGATGCGGTTGACCAGAAATCCGACACTGCTCTTGACCGGAAGCGGAAGTTTTCCGGTTCCTTTGACAAAGGCATAGGCCCTTTCCAGTGCTTCATCAACAGTCCTGGGTGCAGCAATCACCTCCACCAAGGGCATCTTGGCCACAGGATTGAAATAGTGCAGTCCCAGAAATCTTTCTGGATGTTGCAAACCCTCTGACAAGTCTTCAAGAGGAATACTTGAAGTGTTGGTTGCAATAAGAGTGGTGGCCGGTATTCGCTCCTCGAGTTGTTGATAGAGTGTTTTCTTGACATCTTCATCCTCGATCACGGCCTCTATGATCAGATCCGCCTTTGCTGCGCCATAGCCCTCCGGATCATGAATCAGACGATCCATGATTTCATTTTGTCCTGCTGTTGACCGGACTTGACGCTTGACCAGATCCCATGCCCGTTTTCGGGCCCGCCCCAACTGTTCCATCGACATGTCCTGGAGGCTGACCTGCAACCCCTTCAGCGCACACCAGGCAGCAATATCTCCACCCATCACGCCAGCCCCCACCACATGAACACGTCCAATGACAGATGCAGCATCGATCTTTTGGTCTTTCGATACACTGCGCCTATGGCCCAACGCACTCAATTGGCTTCTGAGCTTGAAGACACGAACCAGATTACGACTGGTTTCATCAAAAAACAGCTCCGCGATGGAGGCCTTTTCAAGCTCAAGTTGTCGGTTCCGTTCCTGCCCCAATTGCTGTTTCCAAAGATTCAGCAGCTTGTAGGGGGCCGGATAGTGTTCTTTACGAACGCGACGGGCCAACTGTCTTCTGATCCACCCCGTTGCCATGCCCAACAGGAATGGTGGCAGTGATCTCTGCAATCTGAGGAACAAGGATGGTTTTACGGATGACCCGTTCACAAGTAGCCGCCGAACTGTATTTTTCAACTGACGTTCAGGCACCACAGCATCCACAATCCCCATCTTCATGGCCTGTCTGGGTGTCAGTGCTCGACCCTCAAGCATCAATTGCAGGGCTGATATCTCTCCGGCACGTTCCATCAGTCGAACAGTTCCACCAAATCCAGGATGAATTCCCAGCTTCACCTCGGGAAGCCCAATAGTTCTCTGTTCATCTTCACATGCAACCAGAAAATCACAGGCCAAAGCCAGTTCGAGTCCGCCGCCCAGGCAGGTACCATGGATCATGGCCACCTTTCTACAGGGAATCGCCTCGAGACGATTGCAGACATCATGGCCCAGATTGATCAGGTCCAGGGCGTCTTTCTGGGTCTTCAGCTGATCGAATGATTTGACATCGGCCCCCATGATAAAGCCTGCAGATTTCTTCGAGTAAAGGACCAGCCCGCTTGGACAATCCTGCTCTATCTGTCCGAGAACCTGTGACAGAGATTGCAGGGCATCATGAGACAGGACATTCACGCCACCTTTCTGATAATCGAAGGCCAACCAGGCAACACCCTGTTCGTCCCGTTCAAGCCACCAATGCTGTTCCGAGCTAGTCATCAGAACCTCCCTTTTTGACAGCCGCCATATTCTCAATCAGGATTGCACCACCCTGTCCCCCACCGATACACAGCGATGCCACGCCGTAACGTCCGCCCAGCCGATTCAGCCTTCGGGAAAGATGCAGGGTAATGCGTGCCCCCGATGCTCCAATAGGGTGTCCGATACTGATTGCTCCACCATCGACATTCAACAGATTCAAGGGCACCTCACCAACAGGCACTCCTTCATCAAAATGTTTTCTGGCATAATCTGTATCCGACATGGCCTTTACACAGGCAAGTACCTGGGCGGCAAAGGCCTCGTTTATCTCCCAGAGATCTATGTCATCAAAAGTCAGACTGTTATTCTTGAGCAGTCTTGTAATGGCATAGGCTGGCCCCAGTCCCATCCGGCGCGGATCCAGTGCAGCCCAGCTGATATCAATGATACGGCTTTCTGGCTGCCACCCATGTTTTTTGACGGCTTCACGATCTGCGAGAAGCAGCATGGCGGCGCCATCGGTAATCTGCGCACTGTTGCCGGCCGTCACCAGGCCATTACGGTCGAAGACAGGTCGAAGTTTTGCCAGTTTTTCCACAGTTGTATCAGCACGCAGACCGGTATCCTTTTCATATACCTGTCCCCGGCTGTCAATTACCGGCGAGATTTCATCCAGATTCCCTGATTTTTGTGCCTGCTCCAGCCTTTTGTGGCTCGTCATGCTGAATTCATCCATTTCTTTTCGGGATATACAAAAATCATTGGCAAGAATCTCGGCAGTCTGTCCCATGGACAGATTCACGACAGGGTCGGATAGTCCGCACAACAGGCTGACTACAGGTTTCAGATGAGTTGGGCGCAGTCTGCTCAACAAAGCAATCCGACAACCCAGATTTTTCGCTCGTCGCCATTGATCGAACCACTGCACCAGATCATGATTCCATTGCAATGGTGCACGACTCATCACCTCGACACCACCAGCCAGGACAATGCCGGAGCGGCCTATTCCGATACTCTGCCAGGCGCAGTCGATTGCCTGCAGGCCCGAGGCACAATTTCGTTGTACTGTCCAGGCTGGCGTCGATTCCCGACACCCGGAACGCAGTGCAATAATTCGTGCAATATTAGCCTCATCGGGGGCCGGAATCACGCATCCCAGGATACATTCTTCAATGCTTTCTGCAGAAATTCCACCACGCAGCATCAATGCCTTGACAGTTTGAACCGACAACTCGGCTGCCGAGAACGGTCCGGGAGAGCGTACTGCCTTGAGAAAAGGACTACGACAGCCACCGACTATATATACGGATTTTCTGATTCTGCTCATGGCCCTGCTGTAATACCTCCAAGTTCCTTCGGAGTAAATTCATCTACCCTGATAATCTGTTCACGGTCTCTTTCAATCTCTTTCAGTTTCTCTGCGACGCTTTCAGATATGATACCGGCATCGACAGCCTGATCAATCTGATCGGGATTGTAACGATCGGTAACCTTGTGCATCTTCATACGTCTGACCGACTTGATCTCGGCACTGTATTTCTGAACCTCTTTCAACGTCTTCTCCATCAACGCGATTCGTTCAGTTCCCTTGTATATCCCATTGACAAGCCTGTCACGTACCTCACCTGGACGGATCAGCAGTTCTGCCAGACGGTCATCAAGCTGATCGTATGACCGAGGCATTCTTCTTCCCAGAGGAAAAACCACCCAGCATGCCAGACGGAATGGGAAGGGCAGGTTGACCAATACCTGGCTGAGTGACTGGGCGACCCTTGTCAGACAATATTGCATCGACCATTCCAGCAAGGCCTTTTCTTCATCATCATGGTGATCCCTGGTCCTGTATTGGCGCAATACAGCAGCTGCCATGAGCAGTTCGCTAAAGACATCGGCCATTCTTCCAGAGTGGTGTTCCTTCATCTTGAGTGAACCCCCATACACCATGACCAGACAATCAGTAACATAGGCAAAAGCGGCACTGTATCGGTCGATGTCCAGCTCGGCACGTCGAACAGGGTCCTTGATAAACAGTTTCCTCAATGGATTGATAGCACCCAACACAAGGGCTCTGACCTTGTTCCTGGCGATATAACGGAAATGCCCCCATAGTGCCGCATCAAATCTCTCCTCGCCTTTTTCGGCCTCCTCGCAGGCCAGGACTTCATCAAGAAGAAAGGGATGACAACGCATGGCACCCTGACCGAATATGATCATGCTGCGCGTCAGAATATTGGCTCCTTCTACTGTTATTCCGACAGGAACAGACTGATAGACCCGTCCCCATACATTGGACGGCCCCAGACAGATGCCACTCCCACCCTGTATATCCATGGCATGATTGACAACCCGACGCATCTTTTCGGTCAATTGATATTTTGCAACGGCCGAAAATATGGCAGGTCGTTCCACTGCCTCGATTTCTGCAAGTGCCATCAATCGCGTCGCGTCCATGATGAAAGTTTCACCTGCCATTCCGGTCAGTTTTTCTTTCACTCCCTCAAAACGGCCTATAGCATGATGAAACTGCTCCCGCAGTCCGGCATAGGCACCCGTCGCCAAACACATGGTTTTTCCTGCAGCAACACTCAGGGCCGGCAACGATATGGAACGCCCTGCCCCGAGAGATTCCATCAGCATCCGCCATCCCTTTCCGATACCATCCTGTTCACCAATGATGGCATCAAAGCCCACGATGACATCCTTTCCTCTTATCGGGCCATTCATGAAGGCCATGTTGGCCGGGAAATGACGGTTTCCTATCTCGAGGCCCTCGGTATCACGAGGCAACAAGGCCAGGGTTATCCCAAGGTCTTCCTGTTCACCCAGCAGATGATCAGGATCATAGAGATGAAAGGCCAGCCCGATCAGCGTTGCCACCGGAGCAAGGGTGATATAGCGTTTCTCAAAATCGAGCCTGATTGCCAGCTCTCCAGACTTGTCCCGAATCACTATCCCGCGATCAGGAAGTGACCCGGCATCGCTGCCCGCCTGAGGACCCGTCAGGGCAAAACAGGGAATCTCCTCACCCTTTGCCAATCTCGGCAGATAATGGTCACGCTGCTTTTCAGTGCCATAATGCAGCAATAATTCCGCAGGCCCCAATGAATTGGGCACCATGACGGTCACCGCTGCACTGATACTGCGACTGGCCAGCTTGATGATGACATCGGAATGCGCCCGTACCGAAAAACCCAATCCCCCGTAATTTTCCGGAATGATCATCCCGAAAAAACCCTTTTCCTTGAACAGCTTCCAGGCCTGATCGGGGAGATCCAGATCCTCATGCGTAATCTTCCAATCGTCCAGGAGTGCGCAGACCTCCTCCACCTCATTATCCAGAAATGACTGCTCGCGCTCCGAAAGAGAAGGCTGAGGCATCTCATGGAGGGCTTTCCAATCCGGTTTACCTGAAAAAAGTGTTTTTTCCCAGCCGACACGACCTGCCTCGATCGCCTCTTTTTCAGTAGCTGACATGGGTGGAACAATCTTCCGAAAGATGTTGAAGAGTGGCGCGGATAACCAGGCCATGCGCAGGGTGGCAGCATTGATCAGGACAATCAGCAAGAGGATCAGAACGACCAGCAGCAGGGCCGAAAAAAGCCCGAGACACCCCGACATCAGTGTTATCGCAGTCATGACAAGCAGAAAGCCTGTCCACAGCCCTCGCCCTGCCTCATGATAGAACAGGGTCATGATCCCCAATAACCAGAGAAAGATCATCATGCGGTATTTTCCTCCTTGATTCCTTTCTTAGTCCAGTCAGGAAACGCAACCTTTCTCTCCCCGCGTTGCTCCCGACTGGAATCTGGTGCATAACAGACGCCCTCATCATCGCAGATCTTGCCACTTTTATCCCAGGGCAAGCGTCGATACAGTTCTATCTCATTCAGTTCCAGGTAGGGGTATTTGATCACATCAAAGTAGGGCGAATAGTCAAAATCCCGTGGTGCAAACAGTTTGGGGCTTCTCCGGTAGAAACGGGTTTCACCCTGAGCATCCCGATTGATAAAGGGCAGGATCGGATAATGAACCGAGGCAAAGGCATCGGCCAGCAGGGTGGAACAGACGGTTCGGGTATGACGTCCGGGATGATGTTCAAACAAGGTAGAACGCCAACGTTTCGGAATCAACGGATAGGGCAGAAAGAAACGTGCCATATCAAATAGTTGTCGGACATCATATTGATATCCCAGCCTCTGTATCACATAGCGGATAACGCGGCGGGCATCCGAGGGAGACAGATATGTTGGGCGGCAGATACGGATATGGTCATGGCGATAATGATTCAGCGGGGTCACTATGGTGCCCGCACCCAGCATGGATTCGATCAACAGCTGTTGATCGGGGGGACCATCATAGAAACGTCTGACGATCTGCCGCAGGCCATCCCCCTCGATATCATAGAACCGTCCGATATAGATGGCGGCATGGGTCCACGGGCTATGGGTCACATGCTTGATGATGTCGCTAACCCGGCTGCGCCCTTCTACCAGCAGGATATCAGCCTGCTTCAGCTCATAGCTGACACGTTGAAAATCACACAGGGGATAGGGCCGGGGAGGACGTTGGGCATTCAGCCAATCACATACCGCCTTGCCGAGCCAGTTCCGCAACCCTTTGAGCATGTACAGGCCTCCTCATGGTCTTGTGATTGTTCTTGATTATATTAGACCGTTTCTACACAAAATTGCTTACCAAAAAGCCCTGAATAACATTCGTCATCCCAGAGCCGAGAGTCGGGCACAAAAAAAGGCCGACAAGCGGCCTTTTTTTCAGGTTGGTCCGAATCTTCTTTTATAGATAGGCAAATACATTTGCCGCAATCAGACCAATAACCGTTACAGCAATCGCAGCGCCGATTACAAAAATTGCGTCATCAGACGAAGCATCTTTTTGAGCCATGATACACTCCCCTTTCGTTATTGGAATTGTGGTGATGATTTTATAGCATATTTCCATGCCCTTGCAAAGCCCTGCATGATGGAAATCACTACTGAAATGATCAAGTTTCCCGTTTAAAGGCGATAGGCCGTAGTGGTCATCACCTTCGAGGTGAGGGACATCAACTTTTTGACCACATCTGGAAGAGGAACAGCGCCCAAGAGTTCGGCTGCCATCGCATGTTCGGCCTCTTCTTCACGCATCTTAAGCAGTACAAGCCGACTTTTTTCATCCTCCGACGGCAAGCGCAGAAGATGACGATCCAGATGCCGCATCACCTGATGTTCGGTTTCAACAATAAAGCCAAGGCTCCACCGATCTCCCGCCATACCGGCGGTTACACCAATGGCCACCGATCCCCAGTACCAGACAGGGACCAGGACACTGACATTGCCGCCGAGCTCTTCTACCCGGGATCGGCACCAATAAAGATGATCATTTTCCTCGTTGGCGGCCTTCAGGAGATGTCGCTTCAGTTCGATATCCCGGCTCACTAGTGCCTGACCATGATAAAGCCCCTGTGCTGCGATCTCGCCTGCATGATTGACGCGCATCAGTGCAATGGATAACCTTCTTTGTTCCTCCGACAAATGATGTTCAACGCAGTCCTCTGCCGGGGATGGTCGCATTTTACGATTCTCCATTGGAGATATCGCATCGGCAACCCCTCTGAGCTGGCGAAGTTTCTGATCCAGACCGGACAGAAGATGATCCATAATATTGAAGTGACGAATATCCATATCTGGACCCCTTTATATCAACATCAATGCTCACTCATATATTTATCCAGCAACTCGACCGGGTGCATTACCTTGATCCGACGTCCTGCCAGTCGCAAGCGGGCTCGAAGATGTAATTCACAACCCATGTTATGGGTCAACAGGATTGAACAGGCGGGTTCAATCTGATCCACAAGGTTATCAGCCAATGTATCGCTGAAAGGATGATCTGTCAAAAATTGCACGCCTCCGGCGCCACAACACCCTGTCTGACCAATTTCCCTGACCTCGATACCCGGCAAGGCTTTGATAATCTTCGACCAGCTGTCATCGCCACAAAAACGAGCGCTGCAAGGACGATGCAGTACAACATGCAGTGATGATCCTTTTGCAAATGCAGGTCTTTCCGGCAGGGTATCGCGGTGTTTCAACAGAAAGGCACCCAGGTCCATGATGCGCGCCTGATCTGCCGATCCTTGCTTGCGAGCAAGCTCCTGCAGGGACAAACTGCAGGCAGAAACCATTGAAACAATCGTTCCATGAGACCCCTCCAGAAAGTTCAGCATCTGTTCCTGGAGTTGCTCGGCACCTGTCTGATCTCCGGCATGTCTGGCTGCCAATCCACAGCAAGCAGGATTTTCGATCAGCGATACCCTGTACCCCAGTTTCGCAAGACATCTTGCAGCCGCTTGCAGGCTACCCTGCCCCAGAGTGGCGCCCGTGCACCCTGCAAAAAGAGATACGTCTGATGCATTCGCAAGCCGCCCTGTATTCGGTCTAGACCATCCGGCCGGGTAACGAATATCAGGCAGCATATCTATCATCCGTCTCACACGCCTCTTTCCAGGATAGGGAAGTGTTCGAATCAGTGCCAGTACGCCGAACATCCCGCCTAACCAGAGCAGGCGATACCAGAATCGCTGCGCTTCGGGAGAAGATAACAGTCGAAGAACCTTGCGCACTATCCATGATGATTTTGAAGTCACCGGATAAAATTGCATCCTGGCCGAATCCATCAGATCGGCGAAGGGGACATTTGAGGGACAGACCTGTTCACAACTTCGACAGGCCACACAGCCTTGCAGGTAGGACTGCGCCTGATCCGGTCGAACACTTCCGGATATCAGGGCCTGAACCAGGGCGATGCGTCCACGCGGAGAATGTCCCTCCTGACGTGTCAGGCGATAAGTGGGGCAGTGTGGCAGACACATTCCACACTTCACGCATTGATCCGTTTGTCGCGTTAATTGTTGCATTTATCCCCTTATGCTTTACACCGCTGACCGTTTTATTCAAATATGACGGGTTGAACTTGATTGATAACCAAAACAGGAAGCACCATGATCAAACGTCTGTTCTTGCCCCTATTCTGCCTGAGTTTTGCTTTTTCTGCCCACGCAGCCAATGATATCAACACCTTGCAGAATCTGCTGCAAAACCAGTTCAAGGGCCTGTCGGAAGACCTGAGTGCCGGGCTCAGTTACAAAAGCATGGCGGCTGCCGAACCTGGCGGAATTACCGGATTCGAGATCGGCGCCGATGTCATTGCCATCGACTTGGCCAACAGTCAGGCCTGGTCACTGGCCAGCAATAACAGCAGTATCAATACCGTGGCCCTGCCAAAGCTCTATGCCAGCAAGGGACTGCCTGCCAATATCGATATTGAAGCTGCATACAGTGAAGCCCCCAACAGCAATATCTCTCTCTGGGGAGGTGCTGTCAAATATGCCTTTCTCGAAGGCAGTGTTGCCACACCGGCCATCGCAGTTCGCGCTGCCCTGTCAGGTCTGAATGGGGTCAGTCAGCTGGATTATTCTTCCAATTCCATCGAATTGCTGGCCTCCAAGGGGTTTATCAACATGACCCCCTATATCGGTATTGGTCAGGTATGGAGTTCTGTCAAGCCCAAAGGGGTCCCCTTACTGACCAAGGAGGATGTCTCGCAGACACGCGTCTTTGCCGGGATCAATTTCAGCCTGACTGTGGTCAAGCTGGGGCTTTATGCCGATCAGACCGGGGATACCACCAGTTATGGCCTTCATCTGGGAGTAGGACTCTAGACAGAAGGAGTCCGCCATGGCTGGGACCCGATCCCGTCATATCCTGGCACTGGAACCCTGGTTCAGTGGATCACATCGGCAGTTTCTGGAAGGACTGCGTCAACACAGTCGCCACAGGATACATCTGATGACCCTACCCGGACGCTATTGGAAATGGCGTCAGACAGGATCGGGTATGCAGTTGGCAAACCGTTTTCTGGAGCAGGCCCCACGTTGTGATCTGCTGTTTGCATCCGATTTCCTGCAACTCAACGATTTTCTTGCCCTGACACGCCATCGTCTCAAGCAGGTTCCGGTTGTGGTGTATTTTCATGAAAATCAGCTAGGCTATCCCCTGCAGGCCTCTCATAACCTGGATCGTGCCTATCCTCTTATCAATATTGCCTCGACCCTGTCAGCCGATATCCTCCTGTTCAATTCGGAATATCACCTGAACACCTTCCTGGATGATCTGGATGTCTTCCTGCGAGCCTGTCCGGATCATGCCCTGGATGATCCTTCCGAAATCATCCAGCAAAAGGCCCAGGTCATGCCGATGGGACTGGACCTGCCAGCTGTGGCAGAGCGAAACAGGCAATCCGGATCACCCTTGACCATCCTTTGGAACCACCGTTGGGAACATGACAAGAATCCCGAAGATTTCTTCGAGCTGCTGTTTAGATTGCATGATCAGGGGCTTGATTTCCGTCTCGCCGTCGCAGGGCAGCAGTTCAAACAACGACCTGCCATCTTCGATCAGGCCCATGAACGCCTGAGTGACCGGATCATCCACTGGGGCTACATCCCGGATCGGGAACACTATATTCAACTCCTGCAGCAATCCGATATCGTCATTTCCATGGCCAATCATGACTATTTTGGCATTTCCGTCATTGAAGCCATGAGTGCCGGCTGCTTTCCGCTGCTGGCCAAACGTTTGAACTATCCCTACCTGATTCCAGCAGAACATCATTCCGATCATCTTGCCGAGAACTGCGACGAATTGCAGCAAAAACTGATCGCCCTGCTGGAAGGAAAGATTGAACTGAAACCGGAATCTTTCCATGAATGGGCCAGTCAATATGACTGGCATGACCGTATCAAGGACTTTGACAGCCTTTTTTCAACCGTCGAGGCCCTGTAATCGCGTTCTGTTCCGGTAGAATATCCCCATGCAGATTGTATGTGGAGATATCACCACCCTCGAAGTTGATGCCATAGTCAATGCCGCCAACACTCGCCTGCTTGGCGGTGGCGGTGTCGATGGTGCCATCCACAGCGCTGCCGGCCCTCAATTGTTGGAGGCCTGCCGCAAACTCAATGGTTGTCGAACCGGAGAGGCCAAAATCACTCCCGGATTCAACCTGCCAGCCAAGTGGGTCATCCATACCGTCGGCCCCATCTGGAAGGGAGGGCATGCCAATGAGGCCGAACAGCTTGCCGACTGTTATCGAAACACTATTCAGCTTGCGCTGACACATCAGGTCCGATCTATCGCCTTTCCCTGCATCAGTACCGGTGTCTATGGCTATCCCAAGGAAAAAGCGGCAGAGATTGCCATCAAGACTCTCCTGCCCCATGATCAGGACTTCGAGCAACTGATCATCTGCTGCTTCTCCGCAAACGACCAACGCATCTACGAACAACTTCTCAAGACCTGACTGCCATGCTGACCAACGCCTCGCTGTCAGAACGTGATCTGAAGGTACTTTGGCATCCCTGCACACAGATGAAGGATCATGAAAGCCTTCCCATGATTCCTATCCAGTCTGGCAAAGGCATCTGGCTGCAGGATTTTGACGGAAATCGGTACATTGATGCCATCAGTTCCTGGTGGGTCAATCTCTTCGGTCATGGTCGCCCGGAGATTGCATCCGCCATCTGCCAGCAGGCAAACACACTGGAACACGTATTGCTTGCCGGCTTCACCCATGAGCCTGCCATCCAGCTGGCCGAGCGACTGGTCAACATCACACCAAATGGTCTCGAACGCTGTTTTTATGCTGATAATGGCTCTTCCGGAATAGAAGTGGCCCTGAAGATGAGTTTTCACTACTGGAAGAACAGAGGGCATTCAGACAGGAAAACCTTTATTACACTGGAAAACAGCTATCATGGAGAAACTCTGGGGGCCCTGGCGGTAGGCAATGTTCCCCTGTACAAGGAAACCTATGGCCCCCTGCTGATGGACGTCATCACGGCACCTTCCCCGGATTGTTTCCACCGGGAAGAAGGAGAAAGCTGGAAGGATTTCAGCCTCCGTCAACTCGAACCCCTGCGTCAGCTTCTTGACAAACATGCAGAGAGCTGCTGTGCCATTGTCATTGAACCACTGGTTCAATGTGCCGGCAACATGCGCATGTATCATCCGGCCTATCTGTGTGGACTGCGTCAGTTGTGCAATCAGTACAAGGTTCACTTCATTGCTGATGAAATCGCCGTGGGTTTCGGGCGCACAGGCACCCTGTTTGCCTGTGAACAGGCTGACGTATCCCCCGACTTCATGTGTCTGTCGAAAGGCCTGACCGGTGGGTTCCTGCCCCTCTGTGCGGTTCTCACCACCGATGATATCTATCAGGCCTTCTATGATGACTATCAGAACCTCACTGCCTTTCTGCATTCCCACAGCTATACCGGCAACCCTCTGGCCTGTCGTGCCGCTCTCGCCACGCTGGATCTCTTTGAACAGGAAAAACCCTTGGAGTTCAACCGACTTCGTGCACAATGGATGGCCGAAGGTGTGGCCACCCTGACTGATCATCCCCATGTTGCGGAGATTCGTCAAACCGGCATGATTCTGGCCATTGAAATGATCCTCGACAAGAAGAAAAAGACCCCCTACCCGTGGCAGCAACGCAAGGGCTTGCAGGTCTATCGTCATGGCCTTGAAAAGGGTGTCCTGTTACGACCCCTGGGTAATGTCGTCTATTTCATGCCTCCCTATGTGATCAACCGGGATGAAATCGATACGATGACCCGAGCTGCCGTTGAGGCCGTCCATCTGGCCACCGGAAAAGACTGACATGCGCATTATTCGCGTCTATCTTGCAAATATCACCTTGCAGCCAGATCAACTTGTCGTACTCGACAAATCGATCCAGCATCGCCTGTTCAGAGTGATGCGGCTCAAGCCGGGCATGACTATCCATGTATTTGATGGGTCGGGGCATGAATTCCTGGCAAGAATTGTGGATCAAAAAACCATTTCGGTTCTGGAACCACTGGTCTCACAAACAGAATCGCCGCTTCATACCCGTCTGCTTCTGGGGCTTTCACGGGGAGAACGCATGGACTGGGCCATGCAAAAGGCCACGGAAATGGGCGTCTCGCAGATACAGCCCGTCATCACCCGCTACTGTGAAGTCAAACTGGATGACAATCGCCTCAGGAAACGGATGGATCACTGGCAGGGGATCCTGATCAGCGCCTGCGAACAGAGCGGACGAACCCGGCTTCCGGAATTGCAACCTGTCATCGCGCTCCACGCGGCCCTGCAGGGTTCTCTATCGGATTCTTCGGGCCAGTGCAGACTGATTCTTGACCCCGATGGTGCGTCTCGAGTCCAGGATATTTCGCTAAACAGAAGTAACTCCGTAACTCTCCTGACTGGCCCGGAAGGCGGATTCAGTGAAGAAGAGGTCGAAGCGGCTTATCAACACGGTTTTCAGGGGATTCGCATGGGTCCACGTATCCTGCGCGCCGAAACCGCACCCATCGCCGCCCTTGCCATCATTCAAGCCCGGATCGGAGACATATAGTTCCCCTTCCAAGCGGGACTAGAAAGGCTGAGGATTTTCCCTGAAGATGGCCGCTATACCTTGCAAAACTGCTTCTGAAAGTACCAGGTCGTGACTGCCGATATTGCTGTGAAGCTGCTCCATCGTAGTCGCTCCAATCAGTACCGAGGTCACAAATGGTCTGGAGCGAACAAAGGCCAGGGCCATCTGGCAAGGGTCCAGTTCATGCTTTCGCGCCAGGGCGATATAGGCCTCAATCGCCGCATCGGTTTTTGGATGAAGACGATGCTCGGGACGGGTCTCGATCGTCAATCGTGCCCCTTCCGGACGCGCCCCATTGAGATATTTCCCACTCAGCATGCCTCGACACAAGGGTGACCAGGCCAACAGACCACATTCTTCGGCCAGGGCTATCTCGGACAGGTCGGGTTCAAATATCCGGCAAAGCAGGGAATATTCATTCTGGATGGAAACCATTCGGGGCAGCCCCAACTGTTTGGCCAGATCCAGCCAGGTCATCAATCCCCAGGCGCTCTCGTTCGAGACTCCAACATGGCGGATCTTGCCCTGATCAATCAGCTCCTGAAAGGTTTCCAGCACTTCGACAAATTCCCCTCTCTCCCTTTCGGCATCGATTTTCGGGGAAAACGTCCAGGTACGACCGAAATGATAATTGGGACGATTGGGCCAATGGATCTGATACAGATCGATATAGTCCGTCTGCAGGCGCTGCAGACTGCCTTCCACTGCAGCCAGAATATTCTTGCGATCCACCCTGTTTTGTCCATCACGAATCCAGTCCAGCCCCGGTCCGGCAATCTTCGTGGCCAGAATGACTCGCTCCCGACAACCGCGCGATGCAAACCAGTTGCCGATGATACGTTCTGTGGAACCATAGGTCTCGGCACTTGGTGGAATTGCATACATTTCGGCGGTATCAAAAAAATTGATGCCCCGTTCCAGTGCCATATCCATCTGGGCGAAGCCTTCCTCCTGGGTATTTTGCAGACCCCAGGTCATGGTTCCCAAACCCAAGACACTGACATTCAATCCGGTTTTTCCCAGTGGACGATATTCCATCGTCAGGTTTCCTTTCCGGTCTGCTGATCTGCCAGATCATCTGGCAGATCATCCATCAGATCTTCGATAAACCATGCAGAAAAGGCATGGCGCCCACTGACACCGGATTTTCGATAGATGGAGGAGGCCTGCTGACGAACCGTTTTTTCCAGGGTATTGCGGATCATGGCCACCTCCTTCAGGCTCAGACCCTTCAATAGCAACCACCCTACCTCCGCCTCGCTGGCGGTCAGTTTCCAGTCCCTGAACTGCTGATTGACCACATCATGAAAACGCCTGCGAATCTCGATCACCTCCGGCCCAGGTTGTCTGTCGGCATGGCGGATTTCTTCAAGCTCCTGTTTCAGGCCACGAATCTTCCTGGACTGCACACGAATGTCGATGATCAACCAGATGATGATCGCCAGCGAAATGAGAACAATGCCCCCCTCTTTCAAAACATGGTCCATCTTGGCACCGTGAGAGATGTCGGTCATCAGATCCAGGCCGCTGCTGGCCGCAATCAACACCATGACTAGGGCAAAAACAATTTCCTTAGAGTTCAATATTTTTCCTTCATTAACATAGCCTTATCGGCATGGGACATTTGTCTCATGCACGCATTACAGGCTGGACATTCGTCCTGACATTGACATCTGCCGGATGGCGATTTCAACCTGACTGATAGATTATAGGGCCTAAACATGAGATCAACCAAGGCCGCAAGGCAGAGAAAACATGATGAGAGAATCCACAGAACAGATCAAGGTTTGGGACCCGCTGGTCCGGATATTCCACTGGACGTTGCTTGCCTCCTTCTCCATCGCCTATCTAAGCAGCGAATCCAGCGGGGACCTTCATATCCTGTCCGGTTATGCCGTGGCCGGTCTCATCGCCTTCAGGCTGGTGTGGGGTTTAATCGGCAGCCGTCATGCACGATTCACTGATTTTGTTCGTGGTCCGGGACAGGTCAAGGCCTATCTGAAGGATATTATCAATGGCCGGCCGAAACGCTACCTGGGACACAACCCGGCTGGCGGAGCCATGATAGTGGCCATGCTGTTCATGCTGGTGCTGATCTCCTACACCGGATTGAAGGTCTATGGACTGGAAGGACACGGCCCACTGGCAGTGGCGGAAGGGGCCGCTTCTGCCCCCCTTCTGCCCGAGATAAAGTCGGCTCAAGCACAGGCACTGGCAGCAGATCAGGAAGATGATGACGACCATGAAGGAAGAGAAAGTGAGGAAGAGGAATTCTGGGAAGAGGTTCACGAGATCGTCTCCAATCTGATGCTGGGGCTGATTGCCCTGCACGTCCTTGGCGTGATCGTCTCCAGCCGTTTACACAGGGAAAACCTGGTGCTTGCCATGGTGACAGGAAAAAAGCCGCGTGAGCATCACGATGACTGATTTAATCCACCAAACAAGGAGGAAAGAGAGATGAACAGAAAACTCGCCACTGCAATACTTATCGGTATTTTTCTGACCCCGGTACTGGCCACCGCTGACAACAAGGGGCTTGAAGATCCTGAAGGTGCCATGGTCACCGAAAGTCATGGCAAGATCACCGTATTGCGTTCTCAGCCTCAAGGCATGGAATATGGCTCCGGCAAGAACCGTCTGGATGCGGAAGTCATCTTCAAGCTGGACAAGGAACCGGGAAAAACCTTTGGAATCCGCCTGCATGAAGGAACGGACCCCTCCATCTTCTACATGACCGATCTATTGCGTGAGGCCTTTGTCAACGATCTGAATGTCACCGTGTTACACAACAAGGTTGAAGGGGTTGTGAACTACCCCGTGATCTGGGTCGAAATCACTCATTAGAAACAACACTGCTCCTCCCTCCCTTTGGCCGGCCCCTGCGCCGGCCTTTTTTATGCCCCAAAAACAGGACAGATTCAGGTTTTCACGAGAAATCGTGTCCGGGGCTATTGATCCCGAAGACGTATCAGCATCATTGTCGTCACCCAGCCCCAGACAGCATTGAAGACGAGAACAAAGAAAGGCGTCAGCAGCCCAATCTGCAATCCCAGCATCCCCTTGTGCTTGACCAGGGGAAAAACTATCAGCAACTGCACCAGCGTTGGCCCCAGACTGAATAGCAGCCCACGTACATAAGGCGTCAGACGCATGATGGGTAATAAAAACAGAAAACCCCATATCCCGCCCCAGATCAGGCGTGGATACAACCATTCTGGTGTCAGACTCGGTGCGATACCCACACCCAATGCAAGGGTAAGGCCTGTTATTCCAGCCAACCAGACAGTCAGACTATTGGCCAGCGCCCCGACGCAGCCAGCTGAAAAACAATAGGCCATATCTTTCAACATCCCCCTGCCTCCTTCCTGTCATTGAGAGTGCCCTCTTTCAGTGTGGCCCGCAAAATCAAGAAGCCGACGATGCCCGAGAACAGGGAGCCAATAATGATCCCAAGACGTTCATCGAACAGGAGGTTGTCACCGCTTTGTTCAAAGGCCAGAGAACCGATAAACAGGCTCATGGTAAAACCGATACCACACAGGATGGCCGTGCCAAAAAGGTTCTTCCAGGAGATCTCCAAGGGCAACCGAGTCAGTTTCAATCTGACGGCCAGCCAGCAGATTCCAAATATCCCGATCGGTTTGCCCAGCAGCAAGCCAAGGGAAATTCCGAGTGGAACAGGATGGAGTACCTGCTCCATTCCCACCCCTGAAAAATTGATCCCGGAATTGGCAAAACCGAACAACGGCAAGACCAGAAAGGCCACAACAGGATGCAGATCATGCTCCAGACTCTTCAGCGGTGAATAGTCGGGTTTTTTGAACGAACGAATCGGAACAAACATCGCCAGGATAATCCCTGCCAGGGTTGCATGTACCCCTGATTTGAGCATGGCGGTCCACATGATGATCCCGATAAAGACATACGGGCTCATGGTATCCACATTCATTCGATTGAGGATGATCAGAACGAGAATACACACCAATACCACGACCAGTGCTGTCATGGAGATATGTGAGGTATAAAACAGGGCAATCACCACGATTGCACCGATATCGTCGAATACTGCAAGGGAGGTAAGGAATACCTTTATGCTGACCGGTACCCGTGACCCCAACAGTGTCAACACACCCAGTGCAAAGGCGATATCCGTTGCAGCAGGAATGGCCCAGCCCGAAAGCGCTCCGGAATGAAGGTTGAAGCTCACATAGATCAGGGCAGGAACCACCATACCGCCAATCGCCCCGATGCCTGGCAGAATAATATCCTCCCGACGAGACAGGGCCCCTTCGAGCAATTCACGTTTCAATTCCAGACCCACCAGAAAAAAGAAGATTGCCATCAGCCCGTCATTGATCCAGAGCAATAATGGCTTGGCGATCTCCAGGGCACCAATCCGAAGCTCAACCGGACTATCCAGAAACAGGCTGTAATAAGTCTGCAAGGGAGAATTGGCACAGACCAGGGCCAACAGGGCAGAGATCATCAGCACCACCCCTCCAGCATACTCTTTCTGAAAGAAATCGATTAAAAACGCCGCCTTGCGGCTGTCTGGATTATGCACAATGAAAACTGATTCGAATCACTGCTCCATTCTATCGATTGTAACGGAACGAGTAAATCTATAACAGGCAGCTGACAAGAGGTCCATTCTGGCCGAACCAGATAAATGCAAGGAGATAAAGTTGGATTATCCTGGGACAAGCTGCTATATTAGCCTCAGGCTTGTGGAAAGCCGTGATTTATGTATGTAATCTCCGCAGTTTTATCCGTAATACTTCGTTTGTCATTCAGTCTGAATCCCCGCTTTCTTCCTGCCTGTGGCATTTATTGATAGTGAATGCCTCCATGTTTTTTATATTTATTTAGGATTTATATTATGTCTGATACAGTTACCGGCACCGTAAAGTGGTTTAACGAATCAAAGGGCTTCGGCTTTATCGAGCAGGCCTCCGGCCCTGACGTTTTTGCTCATTTCAGTGCCATCACAGGCGGCGGATTCAAGACCCTCAAGGAAGGGCAACGTGTTGAATTCACCATCACCCAGGGTCAGAAAGGCCCACAGGCAGAAAATATCGTTTGCCTGTAAACCCGATATGACCAATTGGCCCCTGTCCATACAGGGGCCAAGTCTATGAACAATTCCCTCCTTTTATGCCGGCAATGAGATAATCCTCTGCCTTCTTGATTCTGTCCACATTGATCCTGGATTGAATCATCTGTCGATGTTTCCCCAATAGATCACTTTTCGACTTTCCCCTGTATACAGAAATCAAGACCTGATAGTTTCTGCATCTTAGATTCCTGAATTCAGGAGACATGATCGTCATCTTTCTTTGGGCACCTCTTCTTGAAATGCCAACAACAAATGGTTTGTCTGGTTCATCGGGATTATCAAATCGTGCCTCAAGGTAAGCACCATAGGGGAGTCCGCGTCTGGCTTTAAGCGATATTGAAAAACTGAATGCCATGCGATCCGCCTTGATGAGATATCCTGAACCTATTGTTTCCAGATATTTTGAAGAGGTATTGGGAGGGAAAGGCCCCAGCTCCCTGAATGACAGGGAAGAATTATCGATGTGCTTACGGGATACATGGCTGAGACCACCCATACCGGCCTTTGATGTGAATGGGGACTTTTCAGAACAAGGTATTTCCGACAATTTCTCATTGCAGATAGACGCTGCCTTCAAATTTTTCTCCCACTCGTCAAGCTGCTCCTGACTCGGCTCAAATCTCCACATCTTGGAGATGAGAAAGAAATTACCTCGTCCCTTTATCGCCCTGCTCAATACATATTCAGGTTTTCCTGACAAAACGGCCACTGATCCGACACTTTCAAGCTCAGGGCATGCCAGATACCAGAGTGCATCCTTGAATCCCTCATGCTCCTCCATATCGATCAACTCGCTTTCTGATTCTTCTTTACATCCAAGTTTCATCCTTGATCTGGAGTCGTCATAGTAACCCTCAAGGTCAATTCCACCTCCACCGTCCTGGCTGAATACAGTAATCATCTCTGACCAGTCTTCAACCGATTCCCCTGAAGGGACCAGTTCATATATTGACTGTCCACCCAGACTCGCCTGATAGCCCATGATATACCCATGTGGAACAACAAAAAGCAGTGTTTCTTTTTCTCCCATAAGATCTTCAAGTGAGTCTTCTGACTGAACAGGTGGAGGTTTGATATCAATCTTCTCCGAACGCTCCTTTTCGGGTGGGCTATTGGAATAATGCACATTTCCATTCCCATCTCTCCACTTGTAGACAGCACCATATGCAATTTCCGACAACAGGACTAGCATGAGGATAAAGAGCTTTAATTTATACATATTCTTTTACTCTCTTCTATGACAGGCCGAATACATGCATCATGAACCTGATAATAGTCTGGAATCGCTGTATTTCTGATTTCAGCCCTTCTGCACAATCAGGTAGGCATGTGCTTCAGGATATTGATCATACTGAAGGTGCCTGATCTGGCA
>RFGN01000317.1 GCA_003696645.1 Gammaproteobacteria bacterium
GCTTGCGCCCATTGTCCAATATTCCCCACTGCTGCCTCCCGTAGGAGTCTGGGCCGTGTCTCAGTCCCAGTGTGGCTGATCGTCCTCTCAGACCAGCTATGGATCGTCGCCTTGGTAGGCCATTACCCCACCAACAAGCTAATCCAACGCAGGCTCATCCGATAGCGAAAGCTTCCAAGGAGAGGCCTCCTTTAGTCCGTAGACCACATTCGGTATTAATCCGGATTTCTCCGGGCTATCCCCAACTATCGGGCAGATTCCTACGCGTTACTCACCCGTCCGCCACTCGACGCCTGGAAGCAAGCTTCCATCGTTTCCGTTCGACTTGCATGTGTAAGGCATGCCGCCAGCGTTCAATCTGAGCCAGGATCAAACTCTTCAGTTTAATCTTAAAGCTTTAATTCAGACCAAAAACTGGTTTGAATTGAATTGGTTGCCTGTTCATGAACAAGCGCCCACACAAATTACTTGTTTATGCCTGTTTGTAAAAGATCACTCAACGAAGCGGTGCATTTTAGGCAAGCCTACCAGGGTTGTCAACAGTAAATATGAAGATTTTTTGAAATGGGAATAATGTCGCCAACCACATCATCCGGACTGTCAGATTACGTCATGGAATACGACAGAATTTTGTACAATGATGCCTTCTGAAAACAAACCGCTGCGTACACCAGTTTCCATAAACAAGGGACCCTGCCCTATGCGTCTTTTCCTATCGATATGGTTAGTCACATCCATCCTGGTCACGGCCTGTTCCGGAACGGATTCAAGCACATCAGAAAACAAATCACGCACGCTGAGTATTGCCGGATCGAGCACCGTACTGCCGGTCGTGGACATGGCTGCCAAGGCATGGCATATCACCCATCCCGGTCTCAAAATTATACTCAACGGCGGCGGCTCTGGGGTCGGAATCAACCAGTTGGGAGAAGGACACCTGGATATTGGCATGGCCTCGCGCGAGATATCAAGGGACGAGATCAGACGATTTCCGCAAATCCGCTTTGTTCAACACATTATTGGACGGGATGCGGTAGTCCCGGTGGTATCGTCCGAGGTCTTTGACAGTGGTGTCACCGCACTGTCTCTGCAACAGATCGGCGATATCTATCGAGGCAAGATCCGAAATTGGAAGCAGGTCGGTGGACCGGATCGCGATATTCTCGTCGTCGACAAGGAAAAATCCCGCGGCACCCGCCATGTTTTCATGCAAGCCGTCATGGGAGACAAACATGCCGAGGCACCTGGTGCTGATCTGGTTCTGGGATCCAACAACGAGGAACAGACCGCGATTGCACAGAGTGACGCGGCCATTGGCATGCTGTCACTGGCCTGGCTGAATGAGGATGTCAAGGGACTGGGGATCGTCATGAAAGATGGCAGCATTGTCCGTGCAACCCTTTCCACCATTGCTGATGGCAGTTACCCCATCAGCCGCAACCTGAACCTTTATACCCGTGGACAGCCCCAGGGTGACACTGCTGCCTTCATTCAGTTTCTGCTCGGCCCTGATGGACAGAGATTTGTTGAAAAGGCAGGTTATCTGAAGATACGCCAGTAATATGTTAGTGTTGCGTCCAGGATCTATGCGTACCTGGGGAGCTGGTACCTGGATTCTGGGCAGTGCCACACTGGGATGCCTGTCGTTCCTTGCCATCCTTCTTGTAATCCTCGACAGCAGCTTTCCGGCCATCCAGAATATTGGAAGCGGTCTGCTGAGTCTTCATTGGAACCCTGTCAACCAGCAGTACGGAATCCTTCCCATGCTGTTCGGATCGCTGCTGGTCACCGCCTTGGCCATGTCGATTGCCACCCCCCTTGGTGCTGTCACTGCACTGTTCACTTCTGAATTGGCAGGACGATATCGGCTTGCAATCAAATCGGTTCTGGAGATTCTGGCAGGCATCCCTTCCATTGTATACGGCCTGATTGCA
>RFGN01000318.1 GCA_003696645.1 Gammaproteobacteria bacterium
CCTGCCAGCCAACTGTTTGAAGCCAAGGCGGGGCAGGATGCATCCGAGCTGCCGGCATAATTCCCTGAAGTTCCTCTTTCATTTGATTCCGGCCTGATCCAACCATGCAAAAATACTCGGAGCATATTCTCTATTCCCCCTCTGATCTGACCCGTTTCATGGACAGTCCATTCGCCTCGTGGATGGATCGTTGTGCTTTGGAGCAACCTGAGTGGGCTGACAAGAAAGATCCGGAGGATGCCCTGATGAGCACCCTTCAGCAGAAGGGCTATGCCCATGAGGCATCCCTGTTGGCCCATTTTGTCGAGCAGGGCTGTCATGTCGTTACTATAGGTGGGGATAGTCCTGAAGAAAAAGATCAGGCCACCCGCAAGGCCATGCAGGAAGGCGTCGATGTGATCGTCCAGGCCAGGCTGGCGCACCAGAACTTTGCCGGGTTCGCCGATTTTCTGGTGAAGGTGGATGGCCCCAGCGACCTGGGAGGCTACCACTATGAGGTCTGGGATGCCAAACTGGCCCAGACCCTCAAGCCCCATTTTATCATCCAGCTGTGCTGCTACGCCGAGATGCTGGAGGCCATGCAGGGGAGGTTGCCGTCATTTGTCACCGTGGCCCTGGGGCAGGGCGAGAGGGTCAGATTGTCCACGCAATCCTATTATGCCTACTACCAGCAGCTCAAGCAGGCCTTTCTCACGGCGCAGGAACAGTTTACGCCGGATGTAATCCCTGATCCCGCCGAATCCAGGGACTGGGGGAACTGGAGCCAATTTGCCCAGCAGTACCTGCTGGAGCAGGATCACCTCTTGCAGGTGGCCAATATTACCCAGAGCCAGATCAGGAAACTCCACAAGGCCGGGATAACAACCCTGTCCCAACTGGCCGAAACGTCGGACCAGCGTGTTCCCGGTCTCAATGACGGGATCTTCAGACGCCTGAAGGCCCAGGCCGCGATACAGCTGGCCAGCCGGGGGCAGGCGACACCGAAGTATGAGATCCTCGTTCCCGAGGTCGGGGAGGCAAGTGGCCTGGCCTTGCTGCCACCAGCCTCCCCGCTGGATGTCTTCTTTGATATTGAAGGCTTTCCGCTCGTCGATGGCGGCCTCGAATACCTTTGGGGCAATACCTATTTTGATGAACAGGGCGTGCGGCAATTCAAGGACTTCTGGGCCCATACCCCCGAGCAGGAAAAACAGGCCTTCGAAGCCTTTATCCATTGGGTCTATGATCGTTGGCAACAGGATCCGACGATGCACATCTACCACTACGCCCACTACGAGATTGCCGCCTGTCGCAAACTCATGGGGCGTTACGGGGTCTGTGAGTACGAGGTTGACCAACTGCTGCGCAACGAGGTGTTTGTCGACCTGTACAAGATCGTCCTGGGTGGGGTGTTGCTGGGTGAGCCCCGATACTCCATCAAGAATGTCGAACACCTCTATCGCGGCAAGCGCGAGACCGAGGTCGGCAGTGGCGGGGATTCCGTAGTCATGTATGAGCTGTGGCGAGCGCGCCAGGCCCAGGGGGAAGAGGGGCAGACCTGGCAGAGCTCGAAGATCCTCAGGGCCATTCGGGACTACAATATCGACGACTGCAACTCTACCCAGGAACTGGTGGACTGGCTTCGGCAACAACAGCAGCACCACAATATCGTCTATCTGGGACGTGAAGAGATTGTCGAGCAGGAACAGAAGGAAGAGATCACCCGGCGCACACAACTGCGCGATCGTTTGCTCACCCAGGCCGAGCAGGAGCGAGCGGCCGGCAAGGCACGGCAAGCGACACTGACTGAAAACCTTGCCTGGGTGCTGGAGTTTCATCGACGTGAGGCCAAACCTGTCTTCTGGCGCCTGTTCGATCGGCTGGGACTGGACGAGGAGACCCTGTTCGATGATCTGGACTGCCTGGCAGGTTGCAAGCGCACTGAACGCGAACCCTTCAAACCGACCCCTCGGGCCAGAAACCTGGCCTATGTGTACCGCTTTGATCCCGAACAGGCGTTCAAGGGAGTCAGCAAGCAATTCTACGTGCTCGGTCAGGAAACTGACGAGGGGAAACGGCTGAAGGTCACCTATCTGCCGGACGAGAGTGATCTGCAGCAGGGGCAAATCGTGCTGCAATGCGGCATTGAACCGCCAGACCGGATGACCTTGATCCCGGATGAATATGTCAAGCCGGATCCTATCCCCAGGGCCATTGAACAGGTTGTTGAACGTTATGCCTCGGGGAAGCTCAAGCGCTGTGCCATCGTTGATTTTCTGAACCGGGACAAACCCCGGATTCAGGGCCATGACGGAGGGCCGATTGTCCAGGCCCAGGACCCCAGGGTGCGTCTTGAGCAGATCATCCAGACCGTTCGCGCCCTGGATCACAGCTATCTGCCCATTCAGGGGCCGCCAGGCTCCGGCAAGTCCTACACCGGAAAGCATGTGATCGCCGAATTGCTGAAAGAGGGGGCCAGGATCGGCATCACCAGCAACAGCCACAAGGCCATCAACCATCTGTTGGTGACCACCGCCCGGTATTGTCAGGCGCAAGGGATCGAGGCGACCTTTACCTGTACCCAGGACACCGGACCGGAACTGGCCGAGGCCGGGATTGCCATTGTGAAAAACGCCGGATTGGCAGATCGACTCCAACCCGGTTGCGTGATCGGGACAACGGCCTGGGGCTTTGCTCGAGAGGAACTGGCGGGGCAACTGGACTACCTGTTTGTGGACGAGGCCGGGCAGGTCAGTGTGGCCAATCTGATTGCGATGAGCGCATCGGCCGAGAATCTCATCCTGATGGGGGATCAGATGCAGCTGGGGCAGCCTTCACAGGGCGTTCATCCAGCCGAAAGTGGTCACTCCATTCTGGACTATCTGTTACATGACAGCCCGACCATCCGTGATGATATGGGCGTCTTTCTGGGGACGACGTATCGGATGCATTCGGCGGTCAACCGGTTTATCAGCCAATATATCTACGATGGCAAACTACAGGCCCACCCCGATAACGATCATCGCGTGATACAGGTGCCGCAGGGGTATCAGGGCCCCCTCGACAAGGAGGCCGGGATTGTTTTTGTTCCGGTCTCCCATGAGGGCAATACGCAGGCCTCGGAGGAAGAGGTCGCAGCTATCCAGCGCCTGGCGCAAGAACTGCTGGGGAGAAACTTTACTCCACAAACAGGCGTATCCCGTCCCATCGGCTGGAACGATATGTTGTTTGTAGCGCCATATAACCATCAGGTCAGCAAGCTCAAACAGGCCCTGGGTGAACAGGCCAGGGTCGGGAGTGTGGACAAGTTTCAGGGGCAGGAGGCCCCGATTGTGTTTCTGAGCCTATGTGCCAGTGATGCCAATGA
>RFGN01000319.1 GCA_003696645.1 Gammaproteobacteria bacterium
AGGAAAACAGTACCGAAACACCCCTGCCTTCTGTTGCACAAAGGCCATCACAGATATCGCTGGCTGAGCTTGCGGAATCCATGCTGAATTCCAAAATGACACACTGGAAAGCCTCCGAACAGGCCTATATCTTCTATGAAGGAAACATGTTGACTGCGAAATTGAAAAATGACAACAACCTGATCCTGGAGCCGGACCCGATGAGCCCCAACCAGAAGAGCTGTCAATTCGATACGACCGAGACCCTCAAACTGGAACAAACGGATCCCTGCCACGTCCTGCTACTGGAGCTGTACCAGCAATTGCAGTAAACCTAATCCTGATCAAAGATGGAGGTCATCTTCATCATGGCCTTCATCTTGGTGGTATCTGGTTCCAGTACCACACCCCGTTCCGTAACGATGGCATCGATCAGTTTCGCCGGTGTCACATCAAACACCGGATTCCACGCTCCTGCCTTTGGATGACTGATTGCTTTACCCTGCACATGCAGGACCTCTTGCTCGTCCCGCTGCTCGATCGGGATATCCCCGCCATGGTAAAGCGTCATATCGACGGTAGTGGTTGGTGCCACGACCATCACCTTGACATTATGGTGCTTGGCCGCAATGGCCAGGCCGTAAGTACCAATCTTGTTGGCGACATCGCCATTGGCAGCAATGCGATCTGAACCTACGATCACCCAACGCACCTTTCCCTGCCTCATCAGATGAGCGGCACAGTTATCAGCAATGAGCTGTACGGGGATATCATCCTCAATAAGCTCCCAGGCGGTCAGTCTCGCTCCCTGCAGCCAGGGCCGAGTCTCGTCCGCATAGACCTGTTGAATCTTCCGGTCTTGCCAGGCCTGGCGAATCACACCCAAGGCGGTTCCAAATCCACCGGTCGCCAATGAGCCGGCATTGCAGTGGGTGATGACATCACAGGGGTTCGCGATGAGCGCGGCGCCCAACTGCCCCATTCGTTTATTCGCAAGGATATCCAGCTCATGGAAACGTTGCGCCTTCTCCAACAGTACATCGGTCGGATCGTCCTCTTCAAGATTCACGATGGTTTCCTGCATCATGTCCACCGCATACATCAGATTGACTGCCGTCGGGCGGGCCGCACGCAAGGCCTGCAGGTCTCTCTTGATACGATCTTTCCACTGCTTTCTTGCAGCCTTGAAGTGTTTGCGTGCAGCCAGTACCACACCATAGGCAGCGGCGATACCAATCGCCGGGGCCCCTCTCACAACCATGTCTTGAATGGCATCTACCACCTCGATACACTGGTGACAGGTCAAGACGTTTTTTTCAAGCGGAAGTTTTCGTTGATCCAGCAACTGCAGGGCATCGTCCTCCCATGCCACGGCACGTACACTGTCATGAGGTCCTGTTCCAGTCTCGATAGTCATGATTTTTTGGTCCAGCTTGGGTATACTTGATTGCAGTTTAATCACCTGACTGACCAGGCGCCCACTATGAAATCCATTGATCTACTCTTGTCTGCTCGCTGGATTATAACAGTAAATCCAGAGAATGCCGTGCTCGATCACCACGCCGTGGCCATCGATAATGGACGCATTCTGGATATCCTTCCTGACGTAGAGGCTGAGCGGCAATATCGAGCCGACAGGCGACATGATTTCGACCAGCATGCACTGATCCCCGGACTGATCAATACTCATACCCATGTAGCCATGTCCCTGTTTCGCGGGCTGGCCGATGATCTACCTCTTATGGAATGGCTTGAACAGCATATCTGGCCAGCTGAAGGTCGATGGGTCAAGGAAGGCTTCGTCAAGACCGGTACTGAGTTGGCCATCGCCGAGATGCTGCGTGGTGGCACCACCTGTTTCAATGACATGTACTTTTTTCCGGATGTCACTGCCAAGGTTGCCGATCTGGCCGGTATCCGCGCCACGGTGGGAATGATCCTCATCGACTTCCCCACGGTCTGGGCCAAGGATGCCGACGAATATCTCAAAAAGGGGCTGGCCGTCAACGACAACTATCGCAACCATGAACGTATCCGTACCGCCTTTGCACCACACGCCCCCTACACGGTTTCCGATACGCCGCTGGAAAGGGTGCAAATGCTGGCGGAAGAACTGGACTGCCGCATCCACATGCATATCCACGAAACTGCCTTCGAGGTGGAGAGCTTTCACAAGGAAACCGGTATCCGTCCCCTGCAACGACTGGAAAAGTTGGGGCTGCTCGGCCCTCGCCTTCTTGCTGTACACATGACCCAACTTACCGATGGCGAGATTCAAACCCTGGCTCGAAACGGCGTCAGTGTGGTGCATTGCCCGGAGTCCAATCTCAAACTGGCCAGCGGCTTTTGTCCCACTGCGGCCCTGTCCAGGGCCGAGGTCAACATCGCGTTGGGAACCGATGGGGCTGCCAGCAATAATGATCTCGATATGCTTGGAGAGATGCGCACCGCCGCCCTCATCGCCAAGGCCCACAGCCAGGATGCGAGCGCCTTGCCAGCGGCCGAAGCACTGCGAATGGCTACCATCAATGGGGCACGAGCGTTGGGGATCGACGATGAAACCGGTTCACTCGAAATTGGCAAGGCCGCCGATATTGCCGCCATCGATCTGTCACGTCTTGAGACCCAACCGATCTATGACCCGGTCTCGGCGATTGTCTATGCCGCCAGCCGAGAACAGATTACCGATGTCTGGGTTGCCGGTGAGCCACTGTTGAAAAACCGGGAGCTGACACGCATGGATATTGCCCAGCTGCAATCAGAAGCACAAAGCTGGCAACACAGGATCGCCCCATGAATACTGTGGAAACACATCTCGGCCAGAACCCCGAAAATCATGGCCTGCAAAATTGGGACCCGGCCGAGACCGGGCACTTCAATGACATGGCTGCACACTGGTGGGATCCGGAT
>RFGN01000320.1 GCA_003696645.1 Gammaproteobacteria bacterium
ACTTCATCGCTTACCTTCAGCTTGACTCCGCGTTCCGGGTCATTCAGGGCACGGCGAAGCAGCGTTACAATTGCATCCTGGTCCAGTGATTTGAGAATATATACCCGAGCGCGAGATAACAATGCATTATTGAGTGCAAATGAGGGGTTTTCAGTTGTGGCGCCTATCAGAATGATTTCCCCGTTTTCCATGGCATGCAGAAAGGCGTCCTGTTGGCTCTTGTTGAAACGATGGATTTCATCAATGAAAAGGATAGTTTTTTTCTGATGTTGCAGATTGTCTCGCCCCTGTTCAAGTGCAGCCCGAATATCCTTGACACCGCTCATGACCGCAGACAATGCGATAAAGCTTGCCTGAGTGTGTTTTGCCAGTAAACGGGCAAGCGTAGTTTTTCCTGTCCCGGGAGGTCCCCATAGGATGGCGGAATGCAACCGCCCCTCGTGCAGGGCCCTGGAAAAGGCGGTGTCAGGGCCCAGGAGTTGAGGTTGTCCGATGACCTCGCTGATATTGCGTGGCCGCATACGTTCTGCGAGAGGTTTGGCTGATTCAGGGATGGAGGCTGTCATGACGCTCATCGAGAACCTCCAGCCCTTCTGGCCATTGCATGACAAAGGCACTGTCCGGAACAACCGGGTTCAAGGTGGATTGGGTGAATTGAATCAGTGTACGTTGGTCGAAGGCATCCAGAATATCTATCATGGTGATGGTGGACTGATTGAATTCAATCCTTATCTTTTGTACGGGGGGCTGCTGGAGTGACTTGTTTGGAGTGAGAATGAAAAGCGTTTTTCCATGTTGTTGCGTTTCCATCTCAATATCATATTCTTTCCAGACAGGGTCATCTGGCATGAACAGATAGGAGAACATGAATCCCGGGTAATCTTTCTGAGATCTGATAATGCCCTGTTCAAGATCTTCGTCATATATCTTCAGGGTTGTCCCGTCCGCAATATACTCCTGATGGAATGGTTTGCTGTATATCCAGTGAAACCGGTCGGGACGACTGAAAAAGAACTGTCCCTCCTGTACATCATCAGGATCGCTGGTCGAATCAGCCCCCGACCATTGTTTCTGGACAAAACGGGCATGGTAACTGTGAATCTTCTGCATCTTGGCTTGCAGTGTTTCAAAGGCCTTTTCCTGTGAACCGGCGAAAGAGTGGGATGCCCAGTTCAGGAGCAAAAGCAGACAAAAAAACGGCGTAATCGGAACCTTTCTCATCTTCATGAGATCTCCGGAGGGGGCGGAGCCAAAACCTCGCGCATGCCGTTATCTCCAACAGGGCTGACCACGCCAGCGACCTCCATTTGCTCGATCATCCTGGCCGCGCGATTGTAGCCGACTTTCAGCCGACGCTGCACGGCAGAGATGGAGGCCTTTCTGGATGATGTAACAAAGCTGACAGCCTGATCATACAGTGCGTCCTTTTCTGTATCCTCCTGCCCTCCATCGAAACCGTTTTCACTGTCACTGATTCCATGCATGATCTCTTCGATATATTGAGGCTCACCCATCTTCTTCAGGGCATCGACAACATTATGGACTTCATGATCATCGACAAAGGCACCATGAACCCGGGTTGGTACGCCCGAGCCGGGTGGAAGAAAGAGCATGTCCCCGAGACCGAGAAGGCTTTCAGCACCCATCTGGTCGAGGATGGTTCTTGAGTCGATCTTGGAAGAAACCTGGAATGCAATACGTGCCGGTACGTTTGACTTGATCAGTCCGGTCAGTACATCGACCGAAGGTCTTTGTGTGGCCAGGATCAGATGAATCCCTGCGGCACGTGCCTTTTGAGCCAGTCTGGCAATGGACTGTTCCACCTTCTTGCCAACAATCATCATCATGTCGGCGAGTTCATCGACAATGACCACGATGTAGGGCAAAGGTTCGAGGTAAGCCTCTTCCAGGCCCTCATCCTTGTCTTCAAGGCTGTAAAGCGGATCGGGGATCGGTTCACCCTTTTCCAGCGCGGCGCGTACTTTTTTGTTGTACCCCTTGATGTTGCGAACCCCCAGTGCCGACATGGTCCTGTAGCGTCGTTCCATTTCAGCAACACACCAGTTCAAGGCATTGAAGGCCTTTTTCATGTCCGTGACAACGGGTGCCAGAAGGTGAGGGATTCCTTCGTAGATGGACAATTCGAGCATCTTGGGATCAATCATGATGAGCCGAACCTCCTCAGGTTTGGCACGATAAAGCAGGCTCAGAATCATGACGTTGATGGCAACGGATTTCCCTGAGCCGGTTGTTCCTGCTACCAGCAGATGCGGCATCTTGGCCAGATCCATGACGACTGGTGCCCCTGCAATGTCCTTGCCCAAAGCGAGGATAAGAGGGGATTCAGGGGTTTCGTATGCCGCAGAGCTGATGATCTCACTGAGGGCTACTACATCCCGTGATTCATTGGGGATCTCGATTCCTACCACCGATTTTCCGGGAATGATCTCTACCACACGGACACTCAATGCAGTCAGGGAACGAGCGAGATCCTTTGCCAGATTCGAGATCTGGCTGACCTTGACACCTGGAGCGGGCTGTACCTCAAATCGGGTAACAACCGGTCCGGGGTGAACGGCGACAACCTCGACCTCGATGCCAAAATCGGCGAGTTTGATTTCGAGACGTTTGGACAGGGCCTCCAGAGACTGTTTGGAGGGCGCACTATGATGCTTGGGTGGTGGGTCAAGCAGTGAAATACCGGGGAGGCCGGTATCCTTGCGGGCTGAAGAGATCAGCGGTATCTGGCGTTCCTTGGCAACCCTCTTTCCCGGGGTGATGCGGGCTGGTGAGGTCGTGATCTTCGGTGCCTTGCGTTGCTTGCGTTTCTGCTGGTCTTCACGTGTTTTTTTATGACGCTCTGTCTTGATCTTCTGACCCTCGATCTTTTCACGGATGGATGAGAGGGCCAGTTGAATCTGTGTGATCAATGCCTTGAAGCCCTGTACACAAAGTTTCGAGAACTTGATCCAGGATAGACCTGTGAAAAATGTGATGCCAGCCAGAAACAGGGCAAAGAGCAGCAGGATGGAGCCAAACAGATTGAAGCCCTGTATGAATACATTGGCCATCATCTGGCCAAAAATCCCGCCAGGTCCCTGTGGCAGCCCCGAATCTGCTCCAGAATGGAGCAGACCTGTGGTGGTGATCTGAATCAGTGCACTGCCGGTGAAAAGTGTGATGACCAGTCCCGCGAGCCGGAATAACCAGAGCAGCCCCGGCAAGGTATTGATTTCGTCCTTTTTATGCAGCACCTGCCATCCTGGAAGAATGACCAGAACAGGGAAAAGATAAGCAAAATAGCCACACAGGGATAAAATGATATCGGCAAACCAAGCACCGATAACGCCACCCCAATTGTGTATTCGGGTGGACTCCATGCCAGTGTGAGACCATGCCGGATCACTGACATCATAGGACAGCAATGAGATGAAAAAATAAACGCCACAGGCCAGTGAAACAAAAAAGAAGACCTCCTTCAGATGCTGGATAACATAGGAGGGCGTATCTTTTTTGTTGGGAGAAGGGGTTTGCGGTCGATCTTTGCGAAATGCCTGTGCCAAATCTTACGGTTCCTGGAAGTTACAAGTCCTTGGCACTCAATTATACTATAGTCTTTTTGATTGATACGCGCTCACTCGAATGAAATTTGTTTGCCAAACCGATACGGTATGACAGCAAAACAGATTGCAGGGTGGGTCTGACAACACCGGTTATGGAGAAAAATTATGGATAAAAAACACTGTCGCTTGTTGATTGTCGGTTCAGGGCCAGCGGGATACACCGCAGCGATCTATGCTGCAAGGGCCAACCTGAACCCGGTGATGGTGACCGGTTTGGAGCCTGGCGGGCAGCTGATGACCACCACTGATGTGGATAACTGGCCAGGCGATAATGAAGGGGTACTGGGGCCGGATCTTATGGAACGCATGCGCAAGCATGCCGAGCGCTTCAATACCGAGATCATCAATGACCATATCAATCAGGTTGATCTTTCCCAACGCCCCTTTCAATTGATTGGAGAGCGGGGGCAATACAGTTGTGACGCGATGATTATCTCAACCGGTGCCAGCGCCAAATATCTGGGACTGCCTTCGGAAGAGGCCTTTATGGGTCGAGGCGTTTCCGCCTGTGCAACCTGCGACGGCTTTTTCTACCGCAATCAGAAGGTGGCGGTGATAGGAGGAGGCAATACTGCTGTTGAGGAGGCCTTGTATCTGTCCAATATCGCTTCCGAGGTGATTGTGGTACATCGGCGAGATCGTTTTCGTTCCGAAAAGATCCTGGCCGATCAGCTGATGGAGAAGGCCAGAAACGGAAATGTGCAGATCGAGTGGCATCATGTTCTGGAAGAGGTGCTTGGTGATGACATGGGTGTTACCGGTATGCGCATCAAGCATGTCCAGACAGGCGAGATCAAGGAGATTGAACTGCGAGGCATCTTTATTGCCATCGGTCATCACCCCAATACGGATATCTTTGCTGGTCAACTGGAGATGGATCAGGGATATATCCGGGTTCAGGGTGGCGCAGAGGGAAATGCGACGGCCACCAGCGTTCCAGGTGTGTTTGCTGCGGGTGACGTGATGGACAAGGTCTACAAACAGGCCGTAACATCGGCAGGCAGTGGTTGCATGGCGGCTCTGGATGCCGAAAAATATCTTGATCAGCTTGAATTGAGTCAATCAGGCACGGATTCGTGACACGCGAAGCCTTTCTGCGGCTCAAGGAGGCCCTGGCAGGCAGTATTGTCGGCCAGGAACGCCTTTTGGAGCAGGTATTGATTGCGATCCTGGCAGATGGGCACCTGCTTCTCGAGGGGGCGCCCGGTTTGGCCAAAACCACGGTAGTCAAAACATTGGCTGTCCACACCGACCTCGATTTTCGTCGAATCCAGTTTACTCCTGACATGATTCCTGCGGATATTACCGGCAGCGACATGTATATCGCTGCGGAACAGTCTTTTCGGTATATGCAGGGTCCCATCTTTCACCACCTGATTCTGGCCGATGAGATCAATCGTGCTCCGCCAAAGGTCCAATCTGCCTTGCTGGAAGCGATGCAGGAGAGACAGGTGACCGTTGGCGGGAATACCCGATCCCTGCCCGAGATCTTTATGGTCATTGCAACCCAGAATCCCTTCGAGCAGTCCGGTACCTTTCCCTTGCCGGAGGCGCAAATGGATCGTTTTTTGATGCGAGTCAGAGTGGATTATCCCTCTCCTGAAGATGAACAGAAGATTCTGCAGCATGAACTGCATTCCGGGCAGAAACACATCTCCACAGACAAGGTTGTGGATTCCGAGGTCATTCAGGCTGCTCGCCATGAGATCCGTCAGGTCTATATGGATGATGTAGTTGAAAAGTATCTCGTCAGGTTGATCGATGCGACCCGCCACCCGGATCAGCTTTCATCTGAGGCTGGTGGCAGATTGTCCCGCTGGTTGGCCAGAGGAGGATCACCCCGGGCGACCCTGGCTCTGGCATTGACGGCACGAGCGAGGGCCTGGTTGAATGGTCGGGATTTCGTCGATCCAGGTGATATTGCCCTGCTGGCAGGAGATGTCCTGTCGCATCGATTGCATCTGAGCATGGCGGCGATTGCTGATCAGGTCAACATGGAAGAGGTCATAGAGACACTGCTTGAAGTGATTCCTGTCCCCTGATGTTCTGTGCCACTGGCGACCTGATCTTTACGTTTTGGCCGGTCAGACGAACTTGTGGTAACATCATTGGTATTCTCGCCCAACATTGCATGCGCAGTGTATCCGGGGGAGGGTGGAAACCAGAAAAAATGAACGGAGACAGACCTGATGACTAGAGCGGAGGGATTGAGACTGCAGGAACATGGCCGTCTTTTGCATGGTCTGTGCATCAGTTTGCTGTTCCTTGTGTCCTGGCCCGCTCTTGCCATGACCTGGCAGACCGTCAATCCATCTCCTCAAGGCAATGATCTCAATGGCATCGTCAGCGATGCCAGTCAATATGTGGCGGTCGGGAACAAGGGTGTCATCTTGACCAGTACCAATGGGATCACCTGGAATCTGCAAGAATCCGGTACCCGACAAAATCTGACAGCAGTAACCTACAACGGTAATGCCAACAGCCCGCTTTTTGTTGCGGTGGGTTTTGCCGGAACCATCCTGACAAGCAGTGATGGCGCGACCTGGAATGGGGCGGTCTCTGGTACCAGACGGAATCTGCACGGGGTTGGCTGGTCTTCGACAAAGGCCCTGTTTCTGGCAGTAGGAGATGGGGGTGAGGTGCTTTCCAGCCCTGACGGGGTGACCTGGACCGCACAGTCTTCTGGTGTAGGCAATTCGTTACGCAGCGTACTGTGGGATGGCAATCAGTTTCTGGTGGGTGCCGACAGGTCAGCGACCGGTGGAGGGACAGTGATCCTCACCAGCCCGGATGGAGTGCAATGGACATCTCATGCCCTGACAAGGACGATAAATGGCAATCCCGCACCGGTTGAAATTACCGATGGGGTGCGCTCGATCGCTTCCAATGGTGCAGCGACTCCCACGCTTGTGGCGACAGGCAACAGCGGATTGGTATTGACCAGCACCAATAACGGCATAACCTGGAATTTTCACTCCATGGGAACCACCAATACCGTCTCCGATGTCCTTTGGGATGGTACCCAGTTCATTGCCGTCACCGGTCGGGGAACCCTGTTTGTCAGCCCCGATGGGGTAGCTTGGACAGCGGTGGATTATGCCAAGAACGCCACCAATACCACGGGTCTGAGGGGGTGGCTGCATGCCGTGGCGCAGAAAGGAACACAGATCGTCGCCGTGGGGCAGGATGGAGTGATCCTGTCTCGTACAAATGGTATCTGGGCTTCGCAACAAACCGGTCCGGACAAGACCCTGTTTGATGTCACCACCAACGGGAATAACCAGCTGGTGGCCGTCGGGCAGGATGGTCAGATCCTGAGCAGCACGGGTGGCGTAAGCTGGACATCGCAGACCTCCGGTTCAGTGAATAGCTTCTACCGGGTGATCTGGGATGGGGCTCGATATCTGGCGATAGGAAATGTGGGCCTGGATTGGAAGGGTACGGCCTGGCAATCACCAGTGAAGCTGGATCCCGCAACCAATCAACCCTTGATAGATCCCACAACAAACAGACAGATTCCATTGACTCAGATGGTGCTTGGCAGCCCCGATGGGGTTGCCTGGACACCTCTGGACCCGATACAGGTTAACCCGATTACGCCGCCGTCCAACAACCTGGTCAGGGGAAATGTCAACTATGCCCTCAGGGATGTGGTCTGGGATGGTCAGCAGTATGTTGCAGTGGGCAGAAAACTGGAAACCCAGATCGAGTTGGTAACCATTCAGGTGGTGATCAACAACCAGGTTGTCAACAAGGATGTAGAAAAGACTGTTGTGGTGGATTCCGGCGTGGTTCTGACCAGTGCCGACGCATTGACCTGGACCGAACAGCAGGCCCAAGTTACTACCAACCAGGATTTCAATGGGGTTGTCTGGGCTCCCGCACGCAATCAGTTTGTTGCAGTGGGGAATGCCGGAATGATTCGAACCAGTGCAGACGCCATAAACTGGTCCATCCAGACCTCAAATACTACCAATACCCTGTTTGGTATTGCCTGGAACGGAACCCGTTATGCCGCCGTTGGCGATGGTGGCACCATCATTGAAAGCTTGGATGGCGTAAACTGGACAGTTGTCCAGAATGTACCGACATCAGTGCGTCTCAAGCGTGTTCGCTGGACGGGTACACATTTTCTGGCAGTAGGGGAACAGGGAATGATCCTGAGCAGTCGGGATGGCCTGGACTGGATTGATCAGGATTCCCGAAGCGACAGGGTGCTCAATAGCGTTACCGAGCTGGCTGGCAAGATCGTGGCGGTTGGCTATGGCGGCACGATCCTCAATGCCAATTCACTATTGTCTGTAGATCGTATACTGCTTCCCAATGCCAGGTTTGGAACATCCTATCAGGCGACACTGCTGGCCAGAGAGGGCACCGCACCCTATAGCTGGAGTGCCACGGGTCTGCCACCGGGTTTGACGTTGAACAGTACGACAGGCGTGATTTCTGGAACGCCAACACAGACGGGAGAGTATCTGTTACATGTGAAGGTTTCGGACAGCAGTGGTTCTGCGGTATCGGCCAGCC
>RFGN01000321.1 GCA_003696645.1 Gammaproteobacteria bacterium
TAGTTGTCAAGCCTTTTTTCGACCAATTTCGGCCTCTTCCCAAACTTTTAAGGTTTCGTTGACAATAAAAAAGCCGGCCTCGGTGGGACCAAAATCCCCATCGAGACCGGCTCGAATCGACAACAAAAAGAGCCGGAGCTTGCCGGCTCTCTCTCAAAATACACATTTAATAAAACAGATTACTCCAACAATCCCCATGGGTCGTCCCCGTCGGGATACTCCCGGCGGAGCGACTCTAACAACGTGTTCGCGATGGCTCGCAATGCATCGCGAACCGTGTACCGGTCATCGGCGCCGGCGGCATCCGCAGCTTCCAAGAGCCACGGGATCACCTCGGCGCGCTGCTCGTCTGGCAGCAACACCAGGGCGATCTCGCCACCAACGATGGCCTCCAGCAGTTCGAGGATATTACCCCCTCCTGCTTTCGGCCCCCGCTGCGTTGAGTATCCATAACGCAGCGCAATACGAGATAGTTCACGCATAAAAGCATCGATCTCCTCGATGCTTTCATACTTGCTTTTCGGGAAGTACACTCCGCGTAGTCTTTTCTCAGATTTTGCCATCAGGCCTCCTTCACCCAAGCCGGCATCTGTATAGCGCTTACGGAAGGCACGACCAACAGGAAACTCCTCTGGCCGCGCCACCAGAGAGATGAACAGATTCCCCTGTGTGTGCTAATTACCATGTATGGCCCTCGAAATCTGTTCCGTGGGGGCCACCGATGTCCCAATTACCCCCACCAACTGCACGCTCTGTGCAGAACGCGCGAAATTCAGGAAATCGAGAGGTGATTGCATCCAATTGTGCCTGAGTCGGCTTCGCAATTGGATGCTCGAAGAGATTGCTTCCATTCCACGTAATTACCAGCATATACTCGTCCCCCGAAGGGACAAGATCCGAAATGTTCTCCCTGATTTCGTTCTTGATCGCCTCGATTTGCTCTAACAAGCGTATCCAGTCTTTTTTGCGAGCAAAGACCCATATGTCATTATCACAAAAGGACTGCGATGGTGCAACGCATTCAATAAGCGCCTTATCAAGGATTTCTTCAATCCCTCCATAGGCAGCCCATCTCTTGATGCCTGCATGTGTCCAGGCATCGACGATCTCTACGATTGGCTCGGCAAACCACACGGTTTGCCTGGGATTTTCCGCGACTATTCTCCACGCCCACAGCCCATCGGGGGGCATAATACTACCCCGAGCAAGGAATACCTTCCTCTCTCGGGTACGACGAGGGGCGTATGGTTGAATAGCAAGTTTCAAAGGCTCTCCGGGGTAAGCCGCTATCGTCGCACCTATCCTGAAGTTACTCATTGCCATCAGACCTCCTTGACCCAGGCCGGCCTTGCGCCACTGGGGGCCGGCGTGCTCGTTTGCCGTGGCCGCAAA
>RFGN01000322.1 GCA_003696645.1 Gammaproteobacteria bacterium
CTGGTTTTCTATTCTCGCCAGCAACTTTCCGGCATAGGATTCATACCAGCGGTTCAGGTTGTAGGTTGACTGTTCAGCCTGATTGTCTATCATGAGAACATAATGCCACGAAGCCATGAGCAACCCAAGAATTCATCCCGTTCCGGCGCTCACCGATAACTACATTTGGGCTTATCGGATCGCTGATACATCTACCGATGTACTGCTCGTTGACCCCGGCGAGGCAGAAAGTATCATGAATTACTGTTCAGACCATGGGCTGGTGCCTCGTGCCATTCTGGTGACCCATAATCACTTGGATCATGTCGGCGGAATCATGGAGATCCAGAATCATGTCCAGATTCCGGTCTATGGACCAGCTCGCACAGCCCGTTTCTGCAGCCACTTCATTTCTCTCGAAGATACACAAGATTTCATGATCGAGGGGTGCAGGATACGGGTTATCAGGGTACCAGGTCACACACTGGATCATCTTGCCTACCATATTGAAAAAGATCAAATTCTGTTCTGTGGAGACACTCTGTTCTCGTCAGGCTGCGGCTATCTCTTTGAAGGTACTTATGAGCAGATGTATGCCTCACTGAAGCGTCTCGCAAGCCTGCCAGATGAAACGCTCTGTTGCTGCACCCATGAATATACTCTGGCAAATCTGGACTTCGCCCTGACCGTCGAACCCGACAACCCCCATCTCCATGAAAAACTCGCTCTTTCCAGGGCACTGCGTTCCAACCAAAAACCGACATTGCCTACCACCCTGGCCAATGAACATCTCACCAACCCCTTTCTGCGCTGTCACATTCCTGAAGTTCGACGAGCGGCTGAACGGCACGAAGGCCGTTCTCTTGATCACCCCGTGGAAGTCTTCGCCAGTCTCCGCAAATGGAAGAATCGATTCTGAACGCAAATGAATGCTTTCTGGAAAACAAAAACCCTGGATGAGATGACCTCCGAGGAATGGGAATTACTCTGTGATGGGTGCGGACGATGCTGTTTGCGCGCCCTTGAAGATGAATCCGGTAAAATTTTCCGAACCCAGATTGCCTGTCGTCTGCTGGATACCGAAACCTGTCGTTGTAAAAAGTACGATGAACGTTTTGTTCAGGTTCCGGAGTGCCTGGAACTGCGGAAACTGTCCCGTTCAAAATATCACTGGTTACCGGAATCCTGTGCCTACCGGCTGTTGCATGAAGGGCAGGAACTTCCCGCATGGCACCCGCTGAATTCCGGGTATGCTGCTTCGGTTTATGAAGCCGGAATATCAGTACGTGGAATCTGTCACACCGAAACAGAAGTGTATGACGCCTGATATCGGGCAAACCCCCTGATTTTATTGACATAAAGGTGAATTTTACCTATAGTCCTGCAGATGAGAGGAGGCATACATTCACCAATCTTCCTACTGCTGTTCACACTTTGCAGCTGTACCTATCTGTCTGAAGACATACGGGCCCAAACCTCGACGTCTGCGATATCTGCCCAAAACTCCTCATCTGGCCAATATGGCTCATCCTCCGAGAAGCTGGCCACACTCGAGCCTGACTATATCCCTCTGGTCGACCGTCCGCATTTCAATGAACCCTTTTCTCAAAGGATTGATTACAATCGCCTGTCTGAAACGACTCTGACTCAAACCGTCGGAAACGTACCGCCGGCAGTATTGACGGTTCCCGATGATACACCTAGAAAATCGCGGCAGCCCGTTGACCTCTGGGCACGGATAGTCGACGACTATCAGCTTGATGTGGACACACACCCCAGCGTACAGCCTTATATTCGCTGGTATGCAAGAAAACAATCCTATCTGGACAGAGTGGCCGATCGGGCCAGACCTTACCTCTATGATATCGTGACCGAAATCGAATCCCGCAACATGCCAGGCGAGATTGCGCTGTTGCCCATCGTCGAGAGTGCCTTCCAGCCCTTTGCCTATTCCCCAGGCCGTGCAGCCGGGATCTGGCAGTTCATCCCCGCAACCGGCCGCCATTTTGGACTGAAACAGAACTGGTGGTATGACGGGCGGCGAGATGTGTACCGCTCGACACGAGCCGCCCTGGACTATCTCCAACAGCTCCACCAACAATTTGAAGGCGACTGGCTTCTGGCCCTGGCGGCCTATAACACCGGAGCCTATAACGTCACACGTGCCATTCGAAAAAACCGTAAAAAGGGCAAGCCAACCGATTTCTGGTCACTGTCATTGCCTGCAGAAACACGCGGTTACGTCCCCAAACTACTGGCCATTGCCTATGTCCTGAAACATGCGGACAAGGTAGGTGTTCACTTCAACCCCATCCCGAACCAGCCCTACTGGAAAACGGTAAAACTGGATTCTCAACTGGACCTGGCCAAGGCTGCAGAATTTGCCGGAGTATCGATAGAAGAAATCTATCGCCTCAACCCCGGACTGAATCGATGGGCGACTCCTCCAGGAGCATTTGAACTGCTTCTGCCTGCCGACAGGATTTCTGCTTTCAAAGAAAAGCTTGAGAAGACTCCTTCCTCCATGCGGTTGAGCTGGAAGCGCCATGTCATCAAAAGGGGGGAATCTCTGGGGCTGATCGCAAAGAAATATCATACTTCGATCAGTCAACTGAAGGAACTTAATCAGCTAAGATCCAACCGGATTCGTGCTGGTCATGCCCTGATTGTTCCTGTTGCTGCCAAGTCCATGCAACAATACACACTGAGCGAGATACAGAGAAAGCTGGACCTTCTGAATCGACCGGCCAACAGCCAAAGATTCAAGATCATACACACCGTAAAATCAGGCGACAGCCTGTGGGAAATCGCCAGGACTCATCATGTCAAGGTTGAAACCCTGGCACGCTGGAATAATTTTTCACCACGCGACCCACTCAGAATCGGTCAAAAACTGATCATCTGGAAAAAATACAGCGCCAAACAAACCGGGGCCAATCATCTAGTCAACCAACGCATCAGGAAGGTCACCTATACCGTTCGCAAGGGAGATTCCCTCGCCAGAATTTCAAAAAATTTCAAGATAGGAGTGGCACAAATCAAGAGCTGGAACCGCATTGGAAAATATATACACCCTGGTCAGAAGCTCACTCTTTTTGTAGATGTCACACGGCAATCAGAGAGCTAGTTACACCTTACCTTACTCCTTTTTTCCAACCATTTTCAGCACCTATGCAAATCTGCTTTCTGCAACATGTCCCCTTTGAGACACCAGCCAGAATCCAGTCCTGGGCAAAAAAACATAGTATCCCGACACATACTGTTCATCTTTACCGCAATGAAGCCCTACCCGACCCCCGTGAATTTGACATATTGATCATCATGGGCGGTCCCATGGGAGTCAACCAGTCAGACACTTACCCTTGGCTTGAAAACGAACGCGATCTCGTGAAAAGAACCCTTGATCATGGGAAAAAAGTATTGGGAATATGTCTCGGTGCACAAATGATTGCAGCCGCTCTTGGTGCAAGTGTCTATCCAAACAGTAATCGAGAATTTGGCTGGTTCCCCATCGATCGCATCAATCCGTCATCCAGAGAGGTCTGGCCGCAAACCGGCCCTCTGACTGTATTGCATTGGCATGGAGATACCTTCGATTTGCCTGCAGGATCAGAATTGATCGCCAGCAGCAAGGCTTGCAGACAACAGGGGTTCATCTATGGCAGCCAGGTTCTGGGATTGCAATGCCATCTTGAAATGGACGCGATGGCCATCCAGTCACTGCTGCAGAACTGCCGAAATGACCTCAATCATCCAGGAGCATACATTCAATCCGAATCAGACATCTTGGCTTACAATCCACAACCCTCCGTGGCCCATGCGTTGCAAGGCTTGCTGGACCGTTTTCTGCTCTGAGAACACTTATTGTTTATTTTCTTCCCAGTAGCCCGATAACGGTAATTTTTGTCCGGTTTTTCTGGTCTTTTGTTCGAACTCAATTTTGAGCCGCAGATTATTCTTGGAATCGGCATTGTCCAGTGCTTCCTCTTCCGAGATCTTGCCGGAGACATAGAGGTCATACAAGGCCTTATCAAAGGTCTGCATACCCAGCCCATCCGATTTTTCCATGATCTGCTTGATACCCTTGATATTGCCCTGCAGGATCAGATCGGAAATGGTGGGGGTCTGTAACATGACCTCAAAGGCGGCCACACGTTTTCCGGTAAGAGACGGTATCAGGCGCTGTGAGATGATGCCACGAAGATTGAGAGAAAGATCCATCAACAGCTGTGAACGGCGATCCTCGGGAAAGAAATTGATGATACGGTCCAGTGCCTGATTGGCGTTATTGGCATGTAATGTCGAAATTGTCAGATGGCCAGTTTCTGCAAAGGCAATAGCATGTTCCATGGCCTCACGTGAACGAATCTCACCGATCATGATGACATCAGGAGCCTGACGCAATACATTTTCAAGAGCATCGTCGTAACAATTGGTATCCAGACCGATCTCACGCTGATTGACGATGGACTTGCGATGTTTGTGGAGAAATTCTATAGGATCCTCAATCGAGATGATATGGTCACTGGATATGCGGTTGCGATAGTCAATCAGGGAAGCCAGGGTCGTGGATTTTCCCGAACCAGTCGCCCCGACGACCAGGATCAGGCCACGCTTTTGCATGATCAGACGATTCATGATCTCCGGCAGCCCAAGATCCCGACTGTCTGGGATAACCGTCTTGATATGACGAACCACCAGTCCGACTTCTCCTCGCTGTTTGAAGATATTGACACGAAAACGACCAATATCAGTAATTGACAGTGCAATATTCAGTTCAGGTCTGTCCTCGAAAGCCATCTTCTGTTCATCATCGAGGATCTGGTCTGCAATCATCTGGGTCAGACCTGCCTTGCAGGCAGGCGTCTTCATCTGCACCAGCTCTCCCTCGATTCTCAGACAGGGAGGGGATCCGGTCGTCAGATAGAGGTCAGAGGCCTCTTCCTTGACCATGATATCGAGCAAATCATTGAAGTCCATTCAGGTTCTCCTCTTTTATCAACCGGTATTGCGCATTCCGGCAGCAATGGCATTAATGGTACGCAGCAGGGGGTCGCGCCAGATCATCTTCTCCTCATCACATAAATTCTCATCCCTGAAACGTTCCAGCAGCAGAATCTGGATATGGTTGAGTGGATCCAGATAGGGACTTCTGCGACTCAGGGAAAGTGCCAGTTCCGGCGTCTCCTGCATCAAGTAGGTATTTCCGGAAATATCCAGAATCATATCAATTGTCCTGTTGTACTCCGATTCGATACAGCTAAAGATCATTTCTGCCAATGCGGTATTCTCTGGTAGTTTTGCATACTGGCGTGCAATCGTCATGTCTGCCTTGGTCAGAGCCATCTGGGAATTGCTCATGATGGCATTGAAAAACGGCCACTCGCAATACATTCTTTTCAACAGACCCAGTCTTTCCGGATCCTGTTTCTGCCATTCCATAATGGCTGAACCGATTCCATACCATGCCGGCAAGGTATGTCGTGACTGGGCCCATCCAAAGACCCATGGGATCGCCCGAATCGATGCCATAGAACGATCGGACTTCTTTCGGTGAGAGGGTCGTGAACCCATGTTCATCAATGCAATGACATCTACCGGTGTGGCCTCGTAGAAATAGTCCAGAAACCCTTCCGTGTGATACACCAGCTGTCTGTAATGCTCCTCTCCCAGACGAGCGATCTCATCCATGGCTTCATAAAAGATTGTGTTTGGGGGTTCCTCTTCCTGAATAAGTGACTGGCTGGCCTTCATCAGCCCCGTCACACCCATCGTCAACTCATAGATTGCTGTCTCCGTATTGCTGTACTTGTAGGACAGCACTTCACCCTGTTCTGTGAACTTGATCTTTCCCTGCACGGTCCCTTCCGGTTGCGAGAGAATGGCATCATGTGTCGGCCCACCACCCCGACCCACCGTACCACCACGGCCATGAAACAGTCGACACAAGATCCCGTTGGCCTTGCCCAGCTCGGTGGTCTGACGTTGCGCCTTGTAGAGGGCCCAGGATGACATCAGGATTCCACCATCCTTGCAAGAGTCGGAATAGCCCAGCATGATCGGTTGTTGATTATCAGTGCTCTTCAGGATGCCACGATAGAGCGGATGTTCAAAGAGAGAAGCCAGCACCGGTTGAATATGATCAAGATCCTCGATGGTCTCGAATAACGGACAAACTCTCAGATGGGAATAGATATTGCCATTTTCATCATACCCAATCAGGCCGGCAAGATATCCCAGGAACAATACCTCCCAGACATGGCTGGGTTGATGTGTCATGGAAATCACATAATCACCAAAGGCATGCTTGCTGAACTGTTTTCTGGCCATGACCATCATTTCAAAAACAGCAAACACAGATTGACTGGCCTCATCCAGTTTACCCTTGTCGTAGAATATGGCCTTGCCTGAGGCGATTCGTTCGGACAACAGGGACTGCCGCTTTTCCTCACTCAGGGCATGGTAATCCTCAACAAAACCCGCAAGTCTCAGGATCTCGGCGACTGCATGGGTATGCCGGGTCGATTCTTCACGAATGTCCAGCCGGGCAAGAAAAAAGCCGAAGGTTTCAACCAGTCGGATCAGATCCTTCAACTGCAATTCTGCGATGTCTCCCTCTCCCTGCTCATGAAGTGCAAGATAGATGGCCTGCAGGTCACTCAACAGGTCTTTTTCATCCTGGTATCGGTCACTGTAACTTCCCGAATCAGGTATACCAGCCCTGATGTACTGTAGGGTCTGTTCCAAACGATAATGAATGATATACAACAAGCGGCGATAGGGTTCAGAGGTGAATCGTTCGGTATGTCCACTGAATGCAACTGCTGCATAGTCGCCATTCTGCTCAAGATAACGCGTAAAGGTTTCCGGAATATCACAGATCTCACTGGAATGTGTCAGGGTATGACTCAGCTCCCTGACCTGAGTGAGATATTCCTTTAAAACCGCCATGGCCTGCAGGGACAGTGCCTGACAGGTTACCTCTGTCGTAACATTGGGATTGCCATCGCGATCCCCTCCAATCCAGGATCCGAATCGGAGAAAGGCAGGAATACGAAAGCGCTCGCCATTCAAAGGTCGTTCACCGTAATACTTTCGCAGTGCTGCCTCCAGGTTCCTGTAGACCAGAGGTATAGCGTGAAACAGGCTTTCCTGAAAATAGAAAACGCCCTGTTTGATTTCATTGACAACAGTGGGTTTGTGATCTCGGACCTCATTGGTATTCCACAACACCCGAATCTGTGTAAGCAGTTGTTTTTCTACCTCCTGACGATAGAATCTGGTTGGGCGGCCTTCATCCAGCTTCTTGCTGGTTACGAAAATACGCCTCAGGGCCTCCATCAGGGTACGCCGCTTGGATTCTGTCGGGTGGGCGGTGAGTACCGGAGAAAAATCCAGCTGATCAAGCAGAATCTGTACCTTTTCGGCAGAAATGCCCGATTCCGCCATTTCTCGAACGGTCCGGTCAAAAGACCCCTTCCAGGATATCTTGCCGGCTCGCATCATCCGTTTCCTTATACGATGCTGTTGGGCCTCATCGACAAGGTTGACAAGTGAAAAGTAGGTGCTGAAGGCACGAATCACATTGGTCAGACGGGGTTTATCAAGTTTCCTGATGATTCGAAAGAGCTGCTCGCGTTTCTTGGGAGATTCTTCCTTGTGCAGACTGATGTAGCCTTTTCTCAACGTCTCCACAGCTGTAAAAACGCGTTGCCCTGCCTCAGTGCGCAAAACTTCACCAAGCAATCTTCCAAAAAGCTTGACCCGTGCCCTTAACTCGCGATCCGATATATCTGCCATGCCTGATATTCAACTCCCCTTGATTCCTGCTCAGGCAGGATGCCCCTGCCTGAGTCAACCCACATCACAGGATGCCTGTCTCCCCTGTTTCTTCCATGCTTCAGTTCTTACAGCAACCGATCGATCATCTCCAGTACCCGTTCCGGCCCAAGAACCTGGAAAAAAGTGCCAATTCGTGGCCCTTTTTCTTTTCTCAATAATGCAGAGTATAGGAAACGAAACCATTCGGGTTGATTCAGATCATGGGCACGGGTGACTGCAAAGGCTGCATTCTGGATCGCATCCGCCGTATAGTTATCCTGTTCCACAAGAGTCTGCAGATTCTGCCGAAACTCTGGCAGATAAACCATATATTTTTCATCGACAGATGGGGCATCCGAATCCTTCTGCAGTTGATCATCACTGACATAATTGATGGCCTTGTCACATAACTCACGAAAGAACATCTCGTTATCCGTAACAGACTTTCCCTGTCGGGCGGCATAATCATACAGCAGGCCGCTGTCGTGCAGGCCCAGATTGTCTGCCACATTGACCAACAGTGAAAAGGTCACATCATTGGCCTCGATATTGTCTGCATCATGCTGATGTTGCAGGCGATCGATAAACCAAAGCGGCTTGTCCGGATCATTTCGGTCCTGTGTCCTCAATGCCTTGAGATAGTCGTCAATAATTCTGGGCAGAAGGGGCATGCCCATTCTTCGAGCCTTGTTGGGGTTTTCAAGCAAAAAATGCAGTAAAGCTCCCAACGGGGCATATTTTTGCCATTGTTCCATGGCAATTCCGTTGCCGATCTTTTTGGAGATCTTGGCACCATTCTCATCAAGGAACAACTCATATTTGTATGTAAGTGGAGGGCTACCACCCAGAATACGGCAGATCTGACTACTCAATTTGGCCGAATGCAGCAGGTCCTTGCCGTGCATTTCATAATCCACGCCGAAGGAAAACCACCTCAGCGCCCAGTCCACCTTCCATCCCACCTTGACCCGCCCACCTGTAATGGACGTTGTTCCAACGTACCCACAAGGCTGGTATTTCCCGCCCCCGTCCTGGTTGCAGGCATAATCTATGGCATACTGATCGGGATGTATGGCCTCTACATGCGTGGTATAGATAGCACCGCATTGCTCACAGATCGGGAAAAACGGGCTCCAGCTTGAGCGCTTTTCCTCGGCAATCTCGGCGGTAAACAACTGATGAATCTCGTCATGATGGTCCATCACCCTTTTCAATCCTTCATCAAATCGCCCAGACTGATAAGTCTGGGTAGATGAAATAAACTCATAGGTAAAACCATAATGATCCAGAAAATGACATAAGCGATTATTCATGTAACCGGCAAAGCTTGACTGTTCACCATAGGGGTCCGGAATAGAACTGAGCGGCTTGCCCATATGGGCTTTCAGCATATCGTGCCCAGGTATATTTTCTGGAAGGCTGCGCAGCCCGTCCAGATCATCCGAAAACACAATCAGATGAATCTCACGACCTGGAAATTGGTGCTTGAAGGCCTCCATAACGAATGTAGTGCGAGCGACTTCCGCAAAGGTACCGATATGCGGCAATCCAGAAGGTCCATAACCGGTTTCAAAAATGATGGGCCCCTCGCCATCCTGCATTTTATGATGCCTTGAGATGCGCTGAGCTTCCTTGTGAGGCCATAACTTGTAGGGCATGGAGAGATATCTCCTGATTAAACCAAAAGCTGCCTATTATACTTTGCCTGCAGAAAAAACTGAAATACGGCAAAGCACCTTCCCGAAACAACAATATCTGTTATATTGACACCATGTCAAACCGTCATGAGCCCATCAAAAAAAAGTCGGATACTTCCCAGTCCACGCTTTTGAACCGAGAGTCCTGGAAAATATTTCAGATCATGGCGGAATTTGTCGAAGGCTATGAACGTCTGTTCAAGGTCAAACCTGCCGTAAGTATCTTTGGGTCTGCAAGAACTCCCGAATCACATCATTACTACCAGATGGCGGAAGAGACAGCCAGACTTCTGTCGGATGCCGGTTTCAGCATTATCAGTGGAGGAGGCCCGGGAATCATGGAGGCGGCCAACAAGGGGGCCTATGCGGGAAAATCTCCCAGCGTAGGTCTGAATATCGCCCTTCCCCATGAGCAGACCGAAAACGATTATCAGGATGTCAGTCTGCACTTTAGGCATTTCTTTTCGCGCAAGGTAATGTTTGTGAAATATACCTCTGCCTATGTGGTACTTCCTGGAGGGTTTGGGACACTGGATGAACTTGCCGAAATCCTGACACTGGTGCAGACCGGGAAGATTCCACGAATCCCGGTCATCCTCATGGGTGCTGCATTCTGGTCCGGCCTGCTGGAATGGTTCAGGACCCGTATGATTGATGAAGGCACCATCAGCCCGGAAGATATGGATCTGATACAGGTCATTGATGAGCCTGAAGAGGTCCTGAATGCAATTTTCGGCTATTATGATACCCATCATATTGAACCTACAGAAGATGAACAGGAAATCATTCTTGACCTTTAGCCTGATATTTGGGCTTTTGACCCAGTCAACGGGCCTCTTGTCCGATGAGCACGATGCGGATGGCCA
>RFGN01000323.1 GCA_003696645.1 Gammaproteobacteria bacterium
GACAGTTGATCAGGTAAGAGAAGCCACAGGCTTTGAATTCAAGATTCCTGAGAATGTTCCTCCTACTGATCCCCCGTCCGACGATGAGCTTAAGATACTCAGAGAAATCGACGTACTCGGGGTGTTGAAGTGAAACACATCTTGGTCATCGGTGCAACTGGAGGTATTGGACGAGGAACTCTAGAAGTGCTGTCTCAGAACGGTTATTGTCCTATTGCTGCTGATATCTCTGTGCCTGATGACTTCAGTTATCCTGCTTATCCCGTAGACGTTAGTGACCCAAATTCCGTAGATCAGCTATTTTCCTCACTAGAATCTGATGAAATTCTACTCTCTGGTATCGTGAATTTAGCAGGAATCACCCGTGATAAGACACTTCTGAAAATGGATGATAGCTTGTGGGAACAGGTAATACAGGTTAACCTGACGGGGAGTTTCAATGTCATCAAGAGAGGTGCTCTACACATGAAAGAGCATGGAGGTTCCATGGTGTTTGTCGGATCTACTGCTGCTCTGAATGGAAATTTTGGTCAAGTCAATTATGCCGCTTCCAAAGCAGGTATTCAGGGATTAGTGCGGAGCTCAGCAAGAGAACTCGCGAGATACGGTATCAGAGTTAATTGTATTGTCCCTGGATTTATTGATACCGAGATGACAAGGAAAATTCCTGAGACTCGGATAGAGGAATTATTGAAACGAATTCCTCTTGCACGTGCTGGTACTCCAACTGAGGTTGGGAATCTCATTGAATTTCTTATCAGCGACAAGTCCTCTTACATTACTGGCTCATCCATTCTCATTGATGGTGGATTGAGAATGTAATCTGTTCAAAAGATCATTAGATTAACAAAGAGGTATTAATCGAATATTTTGGTTTGTAGACATCATCTGAAAAGTAGGGTACTTTTTCTTCAAAGCCTGAAACTGACGAGTTTCAGCCGTCTTGGCGAGATGATGTCGCCACTATTCCATCGGAAGCCAGTAAAGACCTCCTCTGGAACTACTTTGCGCAGGATGTTGATCGCACCATTCACATCTGCATTCCTCTCCATGTGGCAGTTGCTGCATCTGTACAGGCCCCGGTGCACTCGATTGGACTTGCGGATCAGTCCGCAGTTCGAGCACATCTGCGAGGTGTAGCTCTCCTCCTGCATGACGACTTCGATGCCGTGGAGCTCCGCCTTGCTCTGCAACTTCCTCCTGAAAAGCGCGAAGGGGATCTGCTGGAAACTCTGGGAGACGTGTTTCCGCATCCGCAGTCCCCTCTTCATGTCGCCCCAGTCCCCGATCACCAGAGTTCCAATCCTGTGTTCGATGCAGTGGCGGACGACGGCGTTCACCTGATGACTGAGGTAATTCCGCACGGTGTTGTACCTCCTGATCTGCAACCTCTCCATCTTCCTCCCGGATTTGAGTCCCATCTTGTCATAGGTGCTCTGCAATTTGCCCTTCTGCTTGTTCCACCAGCGGTTGAAGGATTTGATGCCACGTCCCTCAAGAATGAAGGCAGTCCCTCTGGTAGAAACCGCAGTCGCAAAATTGTCCAGTCCTAGGTCAATCCCGAGGTACTGGCTGGAGTCCAGTTCTGGGAGGATGATATCAGGCTCGTAGAGGAACTCAATCTCGAAGTAACTGCGGAACTTCGGGATGATGCGCACCCCCGTGATCAGTCTGTTTTCGATATTTCTGGGGACCCTCACATAGATGTATCCCACCCCGAGAGTCCTCTTGGCTCTCCCAAGGGACAATCGCAGGAATCTACCCTCCCTCCTGATCTGCCGGGAGATGAACTCAATCTGGAATAGCCCGTCCTTGGGCAGGAATCTTGGGACCCCGACCTTCTCTGTATATGAGCCCTCCTTCTGCTTCTTGAGGAGCTCGAAGAAGGAGGAGAAGTTCTGCCGGACCTTGCGTATCGTCAATTGTGCGTGATCCGAGGAGAGGTCAGTGTAATTCGGATGGGCCTTGAGCAGGTGATAGAGCTCCTTCCAGGAGATGTACTCCCCTGTCTGGTTGAAGTGCATTCTTATGGTGTACAGCGTGGTGTTGTAGAGGTTCTTGCAGCGGTGTGCAACCCTGAAGAGAACCGAGAAGTCAGCTTTGGACAGCCGCAGGTGGTTCTTCTGCACGACGTACACATCCTTTTCTCGCAGATGGAGATATTAAATCTTCTGTGGTGATGTCATTCTTTTGAGGAGGAGGATTTCAGTTCAGAAATTTTGAAAAAGTACCCCACTTTTTGGAATCATGAAAGAAATACTGGTCTCTACGGACACACGTGAGCAGATGATTGACATCACGGCAGACATCTCAAAAGAACTCTCAGGAACTGGTTTAGCAGTGATTTATACTCCTC
>RFGN01000037.1 GCA_003696645.1 Gammaproteobacteria bacterium
CTGGTCACCGGTATCGTACAGTTCTGCACCTGTATTGTCAGCAGAGCCTGTAGCATAGGCCGGATTGGTAACACCAGTGGATGCAACAACCGATTCAGCATACAATACCCCTGAGCAATCCGGATCATCGCAATCGGTCAAACCATCGTTGTCATCGTCGAGGCCGTTGCCACAGATTTCGGGTGGGTAAATGGTAACGGTTACATTGTCAAAAGCTGTGCGAGTGCCGCAACCATCTGTTACCACTACGGTAATTACGCATTCCGTGGGCTGCGTAACTTCAGGGGCTGTAAATGAAGTGTTAGCGGATTGACTGTTGGAAAATGTTCCTCCGCATGAACTGCTCCATTCAAACTGGTAATTTCCACTGCCGCCGGTTGCTGAGGCGGACAGGGAATAGGTTTTTCCGCTTTCTTGTGATTTTGGAACTACGCTGAGGGGTTCTATGGCCTTTCCGGCGGCAGCCATAAGGCTGAAGTTGAAAAATGCCCTGATGGCGGCAATATTTTCTGGGCCATAGTTTTTGTTGAGCTTATGACCGGCTTCATAGCAGATATATCCGCGGCTTTCATCTCCAAAGGCGGGTCCGAATACGATGATCCCTGCGGGGCCGGGGGAGATGCTGGGTACGTTGTTTTGGGTTGGATCCCAGACACCGATCAATGTACTCGGCCGCCAGCCGTCGTTTGGCAGGTAAACTTCTTCTGCGCCATTTTCATGGGCACCTTCCACCCCTCCGAGGAATTGCATGATGGGATGGTCGAAATGGTCGTAATTGTAAGGAGGAGAAGCATCGTTGTGGTCGTCGGCCCAAATAGCCGGGTAATCCCCAGCATTGGCCGGGGTTTTCATGAGGAAATTCAATCGCTCGTTTGAATTATTCGGGTTAACTATGTTTTCGAGTTCTGAAACAGCTTTGCAACCCGCCCAGATGGACCCCGAGCATCCCCCGTTGGCTTCTGTGTCATTCCAGGTAAGCAGCTCGGAATGAGTATTCCAA
>RFGN01000038.1 GCA_003696645.1 Gammaproteobacteria bacterium
GCTGAAGAGAGTGCTGGTTATGGCGAATAACTCTTCGCAGGAATTTCAAACACTGAATTCAACGGAATCCCTCGATTGCAGTGTTTGAAAATATGGTTTAGATCAGTACAGTGCAGACACAGTCAACCGCCAGCAATCATGCCAACGCCATAGCATGTTTAGCTGGGGTTTGTGATCTGCAATCCGGGTATTCATGGTGGCGCGAGTATAGAGGGAAGGGTATTTCCCTGTCAAGCTGACCCGGGTTAAAAGGTCAGTGAGCCACGAAAAATGGTTTCCTCACGGTCCGGTCCGGTTGAGACGATATCTACCGGCACACCGGAGATGCGCTCGATCTTACGGATATAGTGCCGCGCATTCTCTGGCAGGGCCTCGAGGGTTTTAATTCCAAAGGTTGATTCCTTCCAGCCAGGCACGGTTTCATATTCAAGATCGAATCCATCGTCGGTATCGACACCTTCTGGCAGGTTGTTCAATGGCTGGCCCTTGTAGGTGTATCCTGTACAGATCTTGATTTCGTCGAGGCCGTCAAGCACGTCCAGTTTGGTCAGGCAGATACCGGACAGGCTGTTGAGCTGGGCGACCCTTCTCAGGGCAACGGCATCAAACCAGCCACAGCGCCGGGCACGACCTGTCGTAGCCCCGAATTCATTGCCTTTTTCTGCCAGGTGTTTGCCAACATTGCAGTTCAGTTCAGTCGGGAAAGGCCCGGCCCCAACACGTGTGGTATAGGCCTTGGTGATACCGAGGATATAGTCGAAATAGCGTGGACCAACGCCTGAGCCGGTTGCGGCCTGCCCCGCCGTGGTATTGGATGAGGTTACAAAGGGATAGGTGCCATGATCGATATCCAGCAGGGCACCCTGTGCGCCTTCAAACAGGACACTTTTGCCTTCCCGGTCATACTCGCTGAGCAGGGGCACAATGTCCATGATCAGGGCCTGATAGCGTTCGCCATAGGTTCTCACATGATCCTGAACCTGTTCCAGGCTGACCGCTGGCTGGTCATATTGCCGGGTCAGCAGAAAATTGTGATACTCCACCTGGGCGGCCAGTTTTTCTTCCCACAGCCCTGCATGTTGCAGGTCTCCAAAACGCAGGGCCCGGCGGGCAACCTTGTCCTCATAGGCCGGACCAATACCGCGACCGGTGGTGCCAATGGCCTTCTTGCCCTTGGCCTTTTCACGGGCCTGATCGATGGCAACATGGGTCGGCAGAATCAATGGACAGGCCGGACTGATCCGCAGCCTTTCCTGTACCGGAATGTTCCTGGACTCCAGCATCCTGACTTCTTCATCCAGGGCATCCAGAGCGACCACCACACCATTGCCGATCAGACACAGCAGGCCTTCACGCAGAATGCCGGATGGAATCAGGTGCAATACGGTTTTTTCTCCCTTGACGACCAAGGTATGTCCGGCATTGTGCCCCCCCTGAAAGCGCACGACCGCATCCGCATTTTCTGTCAGCAGGTCAACGATCTTGCCCTTGCCTTCATCTCCCCAATGGGTCCCTACCACGACGATGTTTCTTGGTGTTCTTGTTGTCATCCGATTTCCCTGATTACCCATTCATCCTCTTCCAGTACCAGTCTGCGCTGGCAGCCCATCTCTTCAGGTGTCCCTTCCTGTTCCGGCAGGGCCTGTACCACCGATTCGCCTGCCTTTCTCAATTCTGCAATCCTGTCATCCAGGCGGCTATCTTCCACTGCCGGGGCAAGAATCCTGTCTGCTGGCTGCGGGGCCTCGTTCCTGAGCAGCATCAGGGCATTCAGGTCCATACTGAATCCGGTAGCAGGTCTGCCCCACTCATAGGCCTGAGTGAGATCATCATAGCGCCCTCCTCGTGCCAATTCGCTGGCATGACCCGGCAAATAGGCGGCAAAGACAATATCTGTCTGATAGTAGTAACCATGCAGCTCGGCGAGATCGATATGAATGGAAATATTGGGAAAAAATGTGCGAATTCGGTTTACCAGCCTTTCAAGACGATCCAGGGCATCCACAACGGTCTGGCCGAGGCCTGCCAACTGATGCCTGGCCTTTTCTATCACCTCGGTATCGCCACTGAGTTGAGTCAGACTCGACAGGGCCTCGGCAATTTCAGGTTTCAGGCGATGTTGCTGCAGGAACTCTTGCAACTCTGCCGCGGCCTTGCGCTGCAGGATATCTGACAACGTGATGTGTTGATCCGCCTCCAACTGGCAGCTTTCGACTATATGCTTATAGATTCCAAGGTGGCCAATATCCAGATAATAATCCTCGAAACCACAGGTATTGAGAGTTTCCAGCATCAGCCGGATCATCTCCAGATCGCTCTCCAGGCCTTTATGCCCATACAGCTCTGCCCCGACCTGGAAAGGGCTGCGTGTACGCGTCAGACCGGATGGATGGGTCTTGAGTACGGTACCAAGATAGCAGAGTCTGACCGGCGCGCGCGTATTCAGATGATGGGCATCTATCCGGGCAACCTGGGGAGTCATGTCGGCTCGAATACCGAGCAAACGACCGGACATCTGATCAATCAGTTTGAAGGTTTGCAGGTCAAGTTCGGTCCCCGACCCGGTCAACAGGGATTCAATATAGTCAACGATGGGAGGCACCACAAACTGGTAGCCCCACTGTCTGAACAGGTCCAGCAGCTTTCTGCGGCTGTTCTCCAGATATTCGGCATCACCGGGCAGCAGAGCCTCGATGCCTTCCGGCAGCATCCAGGGTTTGTCACGGACAGTCATGTCATGTACCGAGTGAGATATAACAGAATGATGCCTGCTGTCATGCTAGCCAACCCGATCATGCGCAACCCCCGATCCCCCATCTGGACCATCATCAGCAGGGCTCTACGAAAACTTTCCGGTGTCAGAAAAGGCATCACTCCTTCAAAAACAAGCATCAAGGCCAGGGCAAAGAAAAAGTCCTGCCACATTGCAGTCAGTCAATCAGCAGGTTAACGGGACGATCTTCCCTGTTCGTCCTTGAAATAGCTGAAGTAATCGCTATTTGGATCGAGCACCATGAGATTTTTCTCACCAGCAAAGGTCTTGCGGTAGGCATCCATCTTTCGGTAGAAGGAGTAGAATTCCTTGTCCTGGCTGAAGGCCTGTGCATAGATCTTCGCGGCCTGGGCATCCCCTGCGCCCTTGACCTTCTGCGCCTCCTTGTAGGCCTCTGCCAACAAGACGGTGCGCTGTCTATCAGCATCCGCGCGAATCTTTTCTGCCTCTTCCGCACCCTTTGCTCTCAATTCCTTGGCGACACGAGTTCTTTCTGCCTCCATACGGCTGTAGACAGAGTCGCTGACTTCGCTGGCAAGGTCAATGCGTTTTATGCGAATATCGACCACCTCGATACCAAATTCCTTCGCCTTGGATCGAGCTTCTTCAGTAATGATCTTCATGATCGTGTCACGTTCTCCGGAAACCACTTCCTTGACGCTTCGTTCACCAAATTTCTCGCGCAGACCATCCTGAATGATCTGCGAAAGACGGGATCTTGCCAGTGCCTCACTGCCGCGCATGGTCTTGTAATAGGTCTTGACATCGGATATCCGCCATTTCGCGAAGGAATCCACAATGACATTCTTCTTCTCATTGGTCAGATAACTTTCCGGAGATTCATCAAGGGTCAGGATTCGGCCATCAAACTTGCGGACATTGGTGATAAACGGAACCTTGAAATGCAGACCCGGCTTGAAATCGGTATTGACGATTTCACCAAGTTGGAACAGGGCGACCTTTTCCCATTCCTTGACGATGAAAAGTGAAAATGACATCACAAAAAGCAGAGCCAACATGGCAATAACAGGAATCATTCTGTTCTGCATCTTATCTCTCCCTTCCTCTGCTGCGTTGATCTCTTCTTCCAAATTTGTCCCTCAGATTGTCTGCCCGTTTCTGAACGGAATCAGGAACCACTGGCAAGACCTGAATGCGGGGGTTATTGCTCGTCGGGTTTTGTGTGGTGCCTCCAGACAGCTTGTCGAGCGGAAGATAGAGCAGATTGTTGCCTCCCTGCACATCTACCATTACCTTGCCTGAATTGCTCATGACAGATTCCATGGCATCGATGTAGAGCCTTTCTCGCGTTACGGCTGGAGCCGCCTTGTACTCCTTGTACACCTGCAAGAAGCGACTTGCTTCACCTTCGGCTTGTGAAATCACCTTGTCATGATAGGCCTTGGCCTCGGCGATCTGTCTGGCAGCATTACCGCGTGCCCTGGGGATGATGTCATTGGCATAGGCCTCGGCCTCGTTCTTCTGCCGTTCCAGATCCTCCCGGGCCTTCACGGCATCATGGAAGGCATCCTGCACCTGTTCGGGCGGCTGTGCCCCTTTCATGTTGACGCTGGTGATCAGCAGGCCGGCATCGTAACGGTCAAGGATACTCTGGGTCAGTGTCTTGACAGAGGAGGCCACATTCGCACGACCTTCTGTCAATACAAAATCCATCGAGGACTTCCCGACAACCTCACGCAATGCACTTTCCGTGGCCTCTTTCAGGGCCATTTCAGGGCTGCGGTTTGTGAAGATATATTTGGCCGGATCACTGATCCGGAACTGTACAGCCAGGCGAACATCAACAATGTTTTCGTCCTTGGTCAGCATCAGTGCCTCTTCCTTGACCTGGCTCTCGCGTCCACCCGTCTTGCGATACCCGATCGTTGCCGTCCGGTTGCGATCCTGTTCGACCATGATGACATTGTCGATAAAGGTTGGTCGCCAGTGAGGGCCCGGTTGGGCTGTATCAATATAATGCCCAAATCGAAGGACAACCCCCCGATTCCCTTCATCTACGATATAAAATCCACTCAGGAACCAGACAACGACAATCGCGCCAATAACCAGTCCTATACCAGCCCGACTGAACGGATTGGCAGGGCCACCGCTGCGGCCGGAAGAACCACTGCCGGAACCCCTGCCACCGCCAAAAAACTGTTTGATCCTGTTGAAGATCTCATCCAGATCCGGCGGGTTGTCATTACCCCCTGACCAGGGGTCCCTGCCATCGGAATTCTTTCCCGAGTTCGAATGGCTCGATTTGTCACCATTTCCAGGTTCACCCCACGCCATGAGGTGCTTGATTCTTTTCATCAGAAAGGCCTGCCTGATTTGAATATTCCAAAACAGTGCATTCTAGTATTTTGTTGGCGTTCTGAAAAGAAGAATCCACAAAATTTGGAAAATCGTGATACACGGTATAAACTTTCAGGTTTGAATTTATTCGGTCCCCCATGAACTGCAAGAGGGAGACCTGAAACAACCGCCATCTCAATAATGGTGTCACAATAACGAGGGAGATGTTATGTCAAAAAAACACCCAATCATTGCCGTAACCGGCTCATCAGGGGCAGGGACCTCTACCGTCAAGAATGCCTTTGAGCATATCTTCAGACGCGAAAAACTCAAGGCTGCCATTATTGAGGGAGACAGCTACCATCGCTACGATCGAAACACGATGAAGATAAAAATGGCCAAGGCAGAAGAAGGTGGCGAAAATCTGAGCCATTTCGGGCCCAAGGCCAATCTCTTCGACAAGCTGGAAGAAACATTCAAGACCTATGGAGAAACCGGAACCTGCCAGCGCCGCTACTATCTGCACAACCAAGAAGAGGCAGCGCCCTACAATCAGGAACCGGGAACCTTTACCCCTTGGGAACCCATCGAGGAAGGCAGCGATCTGCTGTTCTACGAGGGGCTGCATGGTGGAGTTGTCACCGATGAGCAAAATGTTGCGCAGTATGTTGACCTGCTTGTGGGCGTTGTTCCTATCGTCAATCTGGAATGGATTCAGAAGATCCATCGCGATACCGCAGAACGCGGCTATTCGGCCGAGGCCGTCACGGATACCATTCTGAGAAGAATGCCGGACTACATCAGCACCATCACTCCGCAATTCTCCCGGACACATATCAATTTTCAGCGAGTTCCGGTGGTGGACACCTCAAACCCGTTTATCGCCCGGGACATCCCGACCCCGGACGAAAGCTTTATCGTGATCCGCTTCCGCAATCCCGAGCAGGCTGATTTCCCTTATTATCTGTCCATGCTGAAGGATTCCTGGATGTCCAGACCAAATACCATCGTACTGCCAGGCGGCAAGATGGGACTGGCCATGGAAATCATCCTGACGCCCATGATCCACGACCTGGTTGCCAGCAAGGGCTGAGCAAGGACACAAAAACAGGAGAGGGCTCACTCCTCTCCTGTGCCTCCTCTCCCCTTTCTCCGCCGGATCATGAGACTGGCCGAGACTATCATGCTGCCGCCTGCAACCAGATATTGTATCCACATGGCCTGAGGATACCCAGTCCGATGGAAACAAAGCAGGATGGGGGTGATCCCCAGAATAATCAATCCAGCCATTTCCCCTGTACGACCTGGCTTCATACACTGCCGTTCGCAACCCAACATCAACAGTGTCCCCACAAACCAGCCAATTGCTGCACCGGCAAGGATATCCACTGGCCAGTGTGCACCAACCATGCAACGGGAAACGCCCACCAGACTGGCCAACCCGATCAACAGACTGGCCGTGGTCCTTCTAAGGTCAAATATGGAAATCAGCAGGGCTGCGGCGACGAATGCTGCGGCGGTATGCCCTGAAGGAAAAGAACGTTTGTGGATGGCCGAACCGATGATATGGACCGACTCATCACCCAATAACAGTGCAGGGCGTGGCATCTGGAATCCGAATTTCAGCCCCTGGACGATCATTGTGGTCAGGATTGCGGCCGAAATGATATGCCAGACATGGGCAGGCCGGATCAGTGCCAGCGGGAATATTATGCTCAGGACCACCAGAGAATCTCCCAGGATTGTCACACTGCTCCACAATGGATCCCAGACTGCCGGATTGAAATGCTGCCATGCAGAATTCAACCACACAAACAGTTCTTCATTCCATTGTTCTCTACCCAGCAGCCCCCCCATCAGGATCAGACAAAACCCGGGAAGAACCAGTATCCTGCCAAGATTAGAGAACATTATGCCAGCATCTGCAAGATTTGTCGGCCAGCCGTCATTCCTGCATTACGGCGTAGCGTTTGATGAAGATCGGTGAAGGTCGAGAGCAGCCTTTCAACCTGCTCTCCTCCGTTAAGAAACCCCAATAGATCCTCGGCCATTGCCTGAGGATCAATGTCATCCTGAAGATATTCAGGAACAAGCATTGTGTCGGCAAGCAGGTTGGGCAAGGAAAAAAAACGGGAATAGTACATGCGCCTGGCCAGCATGTAGGTCAACCGCCCCAGACGATAGGCAACCACCATGGGTCGCTTCAGCAGCATGATCTCAAGCGTGGCGGTACCACTTGCAGCAAGCACAACATTTGATGCCCCAATCACTGCCGAGGCCTGCCCGTCGAAAACATGCACGGAATCGGCCCTGCCGTTCCAGTGGTTCAGGGCCTGACGGATATGACCGGCCACCGCTGGTGTAGCAGCAGGAATCAAAACATCCAGATCCGGTTGTTGTTGCTGGCACAATCTGGCTGTTTCCAGAAAATCAGGCAACAGGGCCTGCACTTCTGCAACCCGGCTACCAGGCAGTACTGCCAGATATTTTCTTTCAACATTTATTCCCAGATTCCTGCGACATGATTCAGGAAAAGGTGGAGACAGGGCAATCTGGTCTGCCAATGGATGCCCCACATAAGTACATGGTACCCCATGCCGTTGGTAAAATTCACTCTCGAAGGGGAACAGCACGAGGATATGGTCGATATTTTTCCGGATGGTCTCGACACGCGAGGCGCGCCATGCCCAAACGGTGGGGCTGACATATTGGACTGTCCTGATCCCCTTCTTTTTCAGTTTTCCTGCCAGTCTGAGATTGAAGTCTGGTGAATCAATGCCGACAAATAGTGCAGGCCTGTTTCTGATAAAGTGACGGGCCAGCCGTCTGTATACCTGAAAATAGATCCTGGGCAAGGCCCGAAATACCTCGTACAACCCCATTACGGAAAGCTGGTCTATGCTGCAGACTGCCTGACAACCCGCCTTTTGCATGGCCGGCCCCGCCATGCCACTCAGAGTGAATGCACTTTCAACGGATCCATGACAACAAAGTCGATTCAACGCATGTATCAAATCAGCGCCGAGAAGATCACCGGAGAGTTCTCCGGCCACCATACCAATCTCGATACGGGACTGGTGGCTATTCTCCAATGGAGGATCGTTTGAGTGGACGAATAATCCCCCGATCCGATGCCTCGATAAACCGAACAAGTTGTTCGATAACCGGACGGTTCTCAAGTGTCTCACGAATCCTTGACAGGGCCTCCGAGGTATTCAATCCTGAACGAAACAGGAGTCGATAGGCCTGCTTCAGTACAGAAAGATCCTCGGCACTGAAACCATGCCTTCTCAACCCTTCCACATTGATACTGCGCGGGATTGTGACCGGCCCCGATACCTTTATAAATGGAGGAATATCCTTGATGACATGACAGGTTGCGGCAAAAAAACTGTAGGATCCCAGCCGACAGAATTGTGTCACCAGTGTAAAACCTCCCAGCACCGCATGGTCTTCAACCAGAACATGCCCGGCCAGAGATGCGCCATTGGCAAAGATATTGTTGTTGCCAACAATACAGTCATGGGCTATATGGACATAGGCCATGATCCAGTTTTCGTTGCCCAGACGCGTGATGCCTCCACCGGCGCCCGTACCGCGATTGATGGTACAGAATTCACGAATGACATTTCCATCACCGATCTCGAGGTGGGTCTCCTCCTCATGGAATTTCATGTCCTGCGGATCCTCTCCAATGGAGGAAAACTGATAGATACGGTTATTCTTTCCGATTTTGGTCGGACCGGTAATGGTCACATGGGATCCGATTCTGGAGCCCGAATCAATCTCAACATTCGGGCCGATAACCGAAAAAGGCCCAATCTCGACATCGTCTGCAATGATGGCAGAAGGATCAACTACTGCAGTGGGTGCAATCATTTCTGTCGACAATCAGAATTGTGACTAATCCTTCTTCTCCACACACAGCATCTCTGCAGATGCCACCACTTCCCCATCAACAAGAGCCTGGCACTCATAGCGCCACATGCTGCTGCGTTTTTTCAGCACCCTGGCTTCCAGGACGAGTTGATCGCCCGGGACAACCGGACGTTTGAATTTGGCCTTGTCGACATTGGCAAGATAGAACAGGACATTATCATCAACGGTAATACCAAGGCTCTTGAATGTCAGCAGGCCAGCGGTCTGGGCAAGCGCCTCAATTATAAGAACACCCGGCATGACGGGTTTGCTGGGGAAGTGCCCCTGAAAAAATGCCTCGTTATAGGTCAGATTTTTGACAGCACGTACCGATTCGTTCGGCACATAATCCAGAATCCTGTCTACCAGAAGAAATGGATAGCGGTGGGGAAGCAGATCAAGAATCTCTGCAATGTCTCCCCGTTCGAATTTGTTCTCAGTCATGATCTTCCTGTTTTGTCTGTGTTTTTAGTATTCTTTCCAAATTATTGAAACGTGCCAGATTTTTTCTCCATTGACGATTTTCTCTGGCAGGCATACCGGAGGAATACATCCCTGGCTTCAAAATTGACTTTGTTACCATCGTCATGCCTGAAACCACTACATTGTCGACCAGCTCGATATGGCCTGCAATCCCGGCCCCTCCACCGATGAGGCAATGCTTTCCAATTTTTGTACTTCCTGCAATTCCGACACAACCGGCAATGGCAGTAGACTCTCCAATCTGTACATTATGGCCAACCTGAATCTGGTTATCGAGCTTGACGTTATCCTCGATCACTGTATCTCCAATGGCACCCCGATCGATGGTTGTGTTGGCGCCAATCTCCACATCATTTCCGATCAGGACCCTGCCGACCTGGGGGACCTTGATCCACCTTCCGGAACTGCGATCCATGGCTATTCCAAAACCATCACTTCCAATCACCACCCCGGAATGGATGATACTCCTCTGCCCGATTATTGTACCATCATATAGTGTGACATGCGGATAGACGTTTGCCCCTTTCATGATCCGCACCTCCCTGCCGACATAGGCATGAGCACCGATTTGTACTCCGGATTCAATGACAGCTCCGGCACAGATCACCGCGAATGCTCCAATACTTGCCTGCGGACTTATCTCTGCACTTGAATCGATATATGCCTGTTCAGAAACACCTGAAGGAACCTGCTCTGAGACAACTCCTACAATCTTCTGGGCAATCTTCGCATAGACCAGATAGGGATCATCTACCACGATGGCGTGGGTTGGACAATTGGCCAAATCCTTTTCCTGCAGGATAACAGCCGTTGCCCCTGTTCCTGGTAGATAGCGTGCATATTGGCGGTTGGCCAGGAAACTGATATCACCGGATCGAGCATCCTTGAGTGTTGCAATCCATTTGATTTCAACATCGGGATCTCCTGCCAATCTTCCATTGACATGTTTTGCCAGATAACCAAGGGTGAATCCTTTCAAGTTATTTTCCGGATTTCAGGCTCTTGAGAATCGCATTGGTAATATCAATGGCCTTGCTGGCATAGACCACAACGCTTTCATTGATGATCAGATCAAAATGATTCTTTTCGGCATAATCCTGAATGGTTGAAACCACCTCTTTCTGGAGTTTCATCAGCTCCTCATTGCGCTTGAGGGTCACATCTTCACTGAAATCCTCTTTCTCTCTTCTCAGATCACGTTTCATGTCGCGGATCTTGCGTTCTGTATCAAGCTTTTCCGAATCACTCATGATTGCCACATCACGAATCATTTTTTCTTCCAGTTTCTTGATCTCGGCCTGTTTCTTGAGAAGACGGTTTCGCCTGGGTTCAAACTCCCTGTCCAATGTATCCTTGAAGGCCTGGGCCTGAGGCGACAACTCCATGATCCGGGCTGAATCAACAAAACCGATCTTGACTTCGGCTTGTGACAGTGCAGGAAATCCCGCAAGGATGGTTACAAGAAGAAAACGTGCACTTTTGCTGAAAATTTTCATATCACCTCAGTTCCATGTTTTAAAATAAGGTTCCCAGAGAAAACTGGAAGGATTCTGTCTCGTCCCCCTGTTTTTCATTCAAGGCACTGGCCAGACTGAAAGACAGAGGCCCCAGTGGCGATAACCACACCAGTGAGACACCTGTTGTATATCTTAATTCACCCAGGTCAAATTTGTTGATATTGGCATAAATATTTCCTATATCGAAGAACAGGGCAAATCTGACGGAGCGATTGTCTTCGCTAAAGGGTGGTGGAAATATCACCTCGGCATTGGCAACCACTTTCATCGCCCCGCCCATGGGAGAATTGTCCAGAGCAGTTCGCGGTCCCAGAGAGTTCGATTTGTAGCCCCGTACAGACTGCGCACCACCTGCAAAGTAGCTTTCAAAAAAGGGCAGCTCCGTGGTATCTGAATAGCTGGCCCCATATCCAAGGTTGGTTTTCAATGACAGGGTAAATGGCTCTATATAGGTCTTCAACCACTGGCCACGAAGGTTGATCTTGTAGAAAGTCAAACCGCTCCCCGGCAAGGCCAGTTCTTCCGAGGCAGACAAGAGGACACCATCCTCGGCGAAAACCACTCTGTTGCGCGTATCATAGGAGATACCGGCCGTGATCTTGTAAAGGTCAAAGTCAGACCGATTCGCTCGGATAAAGTCGATAAATTCCTGTGGTGTGCTGTCTGTTTCAGTAAGGCTTTGATGCTCAAGACCAAAACTGATACTGGCGGTAGAGTATTCACTCACAGGAATACCATAAGACAGTGTTCCACCAAAATTATCTGAGGAAAAATCTGCCACACTGACGGCACCGGCATCGGTCTGCCGGGCGAACAGATTGAAGCCCCGACTGACTCCATCAAGTGTGTAGTAGGGATTGGTATAGCTGGCACTATAGACCGTATTGACATTACTGTTGTTGATATTCAGACCAACGGTATTACCTGAACCGAGAAAATTCTTCTGCTTGACGCTGGCGTTTACCAGGAACCCTTGCGCCTGAGAAAATCCGAATCCTCCAACAAAGGCAGCTGAAGGTTTTTCCTCAACACTGAAGTCCAGATCAACCAGGTCATCATGTTCCGGAACAGGAACGACATCGACATCCACCTTCTTGAAGTAGTCAAGACGTTGCAACCTGACCCTGGACCTTTTTACCTTGTCGGTTTCAATCCAGCTCCCTTCCATCTGTCTCATTTCACGGCGCAGGACATCATCCCGCGTCTTGGTATTGCCACGAAAGCGAATCTCATTGACATACACCCGCTTGCCCGGATCGATATCAAACAGAATATCGCTGACATGCTCGCGTTTATCCAGATTGGGAATGGCATTGACCTTAGCATTCAGAAAACCCTTGTTTCCGAGTTGAATGCGCATCTTCTCACTGCTGTCCAGAATGGACTTCCTGGAAAACACCTGTCCTTCCTCAATTCCCAATGATTCACGAAATGCATCATCACCAAATTCTTGGCTTGAAGACCTGTAATCGATCTTTCCGATGCGGTATTGATCTCCCTCTGTCAGGTTGATAGTGATATTGATGGCCTCCCGTTCAGGGCTGATCGTGACCTGAACGGAGTCTATGGAAAAATCCGCATAACCCTGATCCATATAAAAGGACCGAAGGGACTCCAGATCAGCAGATAGTCGCTGCCTGGAGAACTCGTTATTGTGATTGAAAAAGGAAAACAATCCCCCAGTATCCAGTTTGAATTTTCCAAGAAGTGTCTTGTCGGTGAACACATGGTTTCCAACTATATTGATTTCGCGAATCTTTGAACTTTTGCCTTCTTCGATATCAACCTTTACGATCAGATGGGCTTCATCCTCCTCGACTGTATTCATTGAAACCCTGGCATTGTATTTGCTGTGACTGGCATAGAGGGCATGCAGTTCCTGGTTCATCTTTGCCAGGCTCAATGGATCAAAAAACTCGCCTTCCTTGATTCCGACTGCATTAAAGGCTTCCTTGATACTCTCTTCCTTGATTGCCTTGTTCCCCGTTATCTCAACCCCTGCAATCAGTTTGCGCTCCTTGACGGCAATGACCAGCCTGTCATCCTGTCTTTTGATCTGAATATCATCGAAATAGCCTGATCGATAAAGAGCATGAATCTGCTGGATGACCAGTTGGTTGTCAACCTGCTGATCAGGCCTGATAACCTGATAATTTTCCAGATTTTCTGGATCGATATGTTGCAGTCCCTCATAGTCGATCGCCTTGACCTGAAATGGCTGGAAGGCCCACACATTGTGGGCAAACAGTATTGCAAGGATCCAGAGTCTCCCAATATATTTGGTCAATTTATTGTCCCTTACCGATCAAACGTAGAATATCGTTATAAAATGCCAGACACATCAATACTGCAAGGATCATCATGCCTATCTTGACCCCGGTCAACTGTACCGATTCAGGCAATGGCTTCCTGCGAATGCCTTCATAGCAATAAAACAGGATATGTCCTCCATCCAGAACCGGTATGGGCAAGAGATTGAGGACGCCAAGGCTGATGCTGATCACAGCCAGAAACAGCAGATAACTGTTCAATCCGGCACTGGCTGTATCTCCGGCATACTGTGCAATACTGATAGGACCACTGAGATTCGACACTGAGGCCTCGCCCAGCAGAATTTTACCAAGAACCTGCAGGGTCAGACGACTCATTTCCCAAGTTTTTTGAGCAGCCTGCAACAGGGCAATATGAGCCGGATACGCCACAGTCACCCGATAATCCTGCATAAGCGCCTGTATCTGTTCTCTATTTGGAGCAACACCTATGAATCCGTATATTTCTTCGCCTGATGTACGGGATTCAGGTCTGATCTGTAACGTCATCTCCCGTTCTTGACGCAGAAGTTTGATAACAAGGGTCTGATCAGGGTTTCGACGGATCTTCTCTACCCACTCCTGCCAGCTTTCAATCTTTTCCTGATCGACAGTCAGTATCCTGTCACCACTTTGCAGGCCGGCTCTTGCAGCAGCTCCTTCAGGTTGGACCTGCCCTACAATGGGTGGGATATCAGGATAATAGGGTGTAATACCGAGAAACCGGAGGACATCGATCCTCTCCTGTTCCATTTCAGCAATCTGGGAGAAATCAATCTCCACTGAATGACTTTTCCCCTGTTGATCCTTGACCAAGATATTGACCCGGGAACGATCCATATAACCATTCAGCAGGACAAATGCCGCCTGCTGCCAACTGGATACCTTGTCATTGCCAATCTGCAGGATTTCATCGCCCTGCTGAAGCCCGGCCTGAGCTGCCAGGCCATCTGGATTGACCTCTCCTATCACGGGTTTCAAGCCTTCAATGCCGGAAATGAACACAACTGTATAAAGCAATATGGCAAGCAGAAAGTTTGCCAGGGGGCCGGCCAGGGCAATCAGGAGTCGTTGACCAACCGGTTTGCGATTAAAGGCGTAGGACACCTCTTCTGGATCTACTGGACCTTCGGACTCATCCAGCATCTTTACATAGCCACCAAGTGGAATGACGGCCAGTACATACTCCACGCCATCGCGACCAGTTCTGGACCACAACGCACTGCCAAACCCGATGGAGAATTTCAGCACTTTCACACCACAGCGTCGGGCCACCCAGAAATGGCCAAACTCATGGACGGTAATCAACACCCCAAGTGCCAGCACAAAAAAGAACGCCGAATTAAGAAAGCTACCCATCTCCTGTCCTGCTTCAGTTCAATTGTTCAAGGATCTCACCAGAGCGCAGTCTGGCAGCAGCATCCATTTCCAGAACATGCTGGAGAGATTGGACAGGCATTGTCTCGGAGGATTCAAGAGTTTTTTCGATAATAATCGGGATCTGATCAAAACGACACTTTCCATCAAGAAAGGCGGCCACTGCAACCTCATTGGCAGCATTCAGCGCAATCGTACATGCACCTCCCGCCTCCATGGCTTCCCTCGCCAGACGCAAGCAGGGAAAACGGGCTTCACTGGGCGGAGCAAAATCCAGTCTGGAAATCTCGAACAGGTCAAGGAATGCGCTTCCGGAGACAATTCTTTGCGGCCACCCAAGAGCATTGGCAATCGGTATTTTCATGTCCGGGCTTCCCATCTGCGCAATCACGGAGCCATCGATATATTCAACCATGGAATGAATGATACTCTGTGGATGGATCACAACCTGAATATCTCTGGGCGCAACCCGAAACAGCCAGCAGGCCTCGATCAATTCCAGACCCTTGTTCATCATCGTGGCAGAATCGACAGAGATCTTTCGCCCCATCGACCAATTTGGATGCGCACAGGCCTGTTCAGGTGTGACTGCAGAAAGTTCCTGTAGAGAAAGATTTCGGAAGGGGCCTCCTGAAGCCGTCAACAGGATTCTCCTGACCTGGGAGTCTACACGCTTATTCTGTTCAGGAAGACACTGAAAGATCGCATTATGTTCACTATCGATGGGTAACAGGGTTGCCCCGCTTTCGGCAACAGCCTCCATAAACAGATTGCCAGAAATGACCAATGCCTCCTTGTTGGCAAGCAGAACCTTCTTTCCGGATTGTGCCGCTGCAAACGCTGAAGGAAGACCAGCGGCTCCGACTATGGCTGCCATGACTGTATCCACTTCCGGTCGACTTGCCATCTCGATCAATCCTTCTTGTCCACAGAGTATTTCTGTTGAAACCCCATCCTTCCTGAGTTCATTCTCAAGTCTTTCTGCTGCTTGAGGATCTTCCAGCACTGCGTAGGGAGAATTAAACTGTCGGCATTGTTGCCGCAGCTTTTCCATATTGCCCCGTGCCGTCAAAGCGAAGACCTCAAAGCGATCGGGATGCAGGGCAATCACATCCAGGGTGCTCTTCCCAATCGAACCGGTCGACCCGAAAATTGTGATTTTTTGTCGAGCCTGTGTCATGATTTGTCCAATATCAGATTGATACCGATCAGGAAAAAGGGTGCCGCTGCAGTCAAACTGTCAATTCGATCCAGGACACCGCCATGTCCTGGCAAGATATGGCCACTATCCTTGACTCCACTGACTCGCTTGATCACACTTTGAAACAGATCTCCAACCACCGAGATAACAGAAAGCAGGGCGCTGAGTATCACAAGGTCCAGCCAATGGCTACCCACAGGCAGCCAAAACGCTCCCATCATTCCCCCTGCAGCGATGACGGCAAGCACTCCCCCCAAAACCCCTTCGATACTTTTTCCAGGACTCAACCTTACCGAAAGTTTGTGATATCCCCATGCCTTGCCAGCAAAATAGGCGCTTATATCTGCCGTCCAGACCAGAATGAACAGGGCAAGGATCCAGTCTGCCCCACGATCATGATCGCCGATATGTTTGAGCGCAAGCCACGCGGGGATCAAGACCAGCCACCCCAGGGATGCCCCCAGTATCTTCCAGACAACAGGTTGTTCGGTGGATAGCCCTTTCAGTATATCCAGACCAGCCTCAGAGACATGCAGAACAAGCAACATTCCTGCAGCAAGCAGCCAGAAAGCACATGCAAGAATGAAAATCTGTGTCGAAAGGTGGGTCGACCAGAAGCAGGCTGCAGTCATGGCCAGCAGATAGAGCGCATTAAGGTATGCAGGAAACCCCAATAACCTCCCCCATTCCCATCCTCCTGCAATCAGGATGACCAGAAAAACACCGGACACCCAGTTGGATGGTGCCAGATAAAGCAGGCCTACAAAAACCGGAATAAGAATACTGGCAGTAAGAATGCGTTGCTTCAACATGAGATCAGGATGAAACTCCGCTTACAACCTGCTGCCCGGTCAGACCAAAGCGTCGTTGCCGTTTGTAATAATCTTTTACGGCTCTGGAAAATTCTTCCTTGCCAAAATCTGGCCACAACGTTTGGGTGAAATAGAGCTCACTGTAGGCAATATCCCACAACAGAAAATTGCTGATCCGCTGGTCACCTCCACTTCTTATCAAAAGGTCAGGGGGAGGAACGGGACGCAAGGCGAGATGGCGGTCGATATTTTCTGGTGAAAAGATGGCATCAAGAGACATTTCGGGAGAAGCATCTTCACAGGCTCTTCTGGCAGCCTGGCAGATATCCCAGTATCCGCCGTAATTCAATGCCACCGTAACACACAGTCGCTCATTGCCTGATGTTAACTGCTCGGCCTTCTGCATCTTGGCCTGCATGGATTCGGGAAAACGACTGGCATCTCCGATAAATCGAAGTTTTACACCATTTTCATGCAGCCTTTTGACCTCCTTGTCCAACGAGGTCATGAAGAGTTGCATCAATCGACTGACTTCATCTTGAGGACGTCCCCAATTTTCACTGCTGAACGCAAACAGGGTCAGGAATTCCACACGGTTATCCACGGCCGCTTCGATGACTTTTCTGACTGCCTTGAGCCCTGCCTGATGACCGAATGCCCGGGGGCGTCGACGCTGCATGGCCCAGCGTCCATTGCCATCCATGATGATGGCGACATGTTTTAGCAGAGAAGCCGAAGGCTCTGGATTCGCAGCGGACATGAAAATGGAGGTCTTCAGACCTCCATCAGTTCGGCTTCCTTTGCCTTGAGCATTTCATCTGCCTTGGCAATGAACTGATCTGTCATCTTTTGTACTTGATCTTCCAGCTGACGCAGCTCGTCCTCCGTAATCTCCTTCTGCTTGAGCCGATTCTTGCCTTCCGACAATATATCACGTCGAATGTTGCGAATAGATACCCGGCCGGTTTCCACCTCATTACGAACCACCCTGACCAGCTCCTTGCGACGCTCTTCATTCAGCTGCGGGAGAGGCACGCGAATCACATCACCGGCTGTTACCGGATTGAGTCCCAGGTCAGATTCCCTGATAGCCTTGTCTATCGCCTCCGTCATGCTCTTCTCCCATGGCGTGATGGCCAGGGTTCGTGCATCCGCAACGGTAATATTTGCCACCTGAGAGATCGGTGTATCGGTTCCGTAATAAGAAACATGGACATGATCCAGCAGGCTAGGGTGTGCCCGACCCGTACGGATTTTCGCAAGATTTTCTGCCAATGCATCAAGGCTCTTCTGCATTCTGGTCTGGATATTCTGTTTAGAAGTTGACATTGCTATTCTCCATTCTCAATCAGGGTTCCCAGTGATTCATTCTCCAGAAGAATACGTCGCAGGGCACCCTCTTCATTGATATTGAAAACCCTAACCGGCATTTTGTTTTCTCGACAAAGTGTCATGGCAGTCCCGTCCATGACACCAAGCTGTCTGTTTATGGCTTCATCAAATGTCAGGTGTGAATAACGAACAGCATCAGGATGCAATACCGGATCTGCAGAATAGACACCATCCACCTTGGTCGCCTTGAGAAGCAGATCAGCGCCTACTTCAATGGCACGCAGACTGGCAGCAGAATCCGTGGTAAAGAATGGATTCCCCGTCCCTGCAGCAAACAGGACAATCCTCTTTTTCTCCAAATGACGTACAGACCGGCGTTTGACATACGGTTCGCAGATCTGGTTGATATATAATGCAGACATGGTCCGTACCACAGCGCCATGATATTCAAGCGAATCCTGCAGGGCCAGAGCGTTCATCACCGTCGCCAACATTCCCATATAATCAGCAGTGGCGCGATCCATCCCTTCACCAGCCAGAGTGCTGCCCCTCAGAAAATTGCCACCACCACAAACGACAGCAATCTCAACACCGGCATCTGCCACTTCACAGATGGCTGTCGCCATTCTGGCGATAACGACAGGGTCAATGCCCTGCTGGCCATCACCCAGCAGGGCCTCACCACTGAGCTTGAGCAATACTCTGGAATAGCGCAGATCAGCCATTGACCTGAGCCATTACCTCTTCAGCGAAATTGTCTTCCTTCTTTTCGATGCCTTCTCCGACCTCGAAGCGAACAAAGGCAGAAACATTGGCATCATTCTTGCTCAGGAGCTTGCCAACATTGATATCCGGATCCTTGATGAACGGCTGACCAGTCAGGGTAATCTCATTGATGAATTTCTTGATACGTCCTCCTATCATCTTTTCGATGATTTCGGCCGGCTTGCCAGAATCAGCGGCCTGGGCCGTCAGGATTTCCTTTTCCTTGGCCAGCAATTCAGCCGGAACATCTTCCTCACTGATACAGGTCGGTTTGCTGGCAGCGATATGCATGGCAACATCCTTGGCCAGTTCATCAGACCCACCAGCCATCCTGACAATTACACCAATCCGGCTGCCATGCATATAGGCACCGAAATGCTCGCCATCACCGGCCTGCAGGGTCGCCATGCGACGCAGAGTGATATTCTCACCCAGCTTGGCCACAAGCTCCTGGCGCTTTTCTTCGATGGTTTTTCCAGATTCTCCCGGGAAAGGTTGTCCGGAAAGTGCTGTGATATCATCGGATGGGGCAAGCAATGCCGCCTCGGCCACCTGGGCTGCAAAAGTACTGAAGTCCTCATTCTTGGCCACAAAATCCGTCTCGCTGTTGACTTCCACCAGGGCTGCCCGGCTTCCATCTGCAGCAATTTTGGCAACAATACGGCCATCGGCCGCCACACGGCCCGACTTCTTGTCAGCCTTGGCAAGGCCTGCCTTGCGCATTACCTCGATGGCCGCATCAATATCACCTTCTGTTTCTACCAGAGCTTTCTTGCAATCCATCATGCTCGATCCTGTACGATCCCTGAGCTGCTTGACTAGTGCTGCAGTGATTTTCATCTTTTATCTTCCTCAATCAAATGGTTTGGATATTGAAATATGACGCTATTCCTTTGAGTCTTCCGTTACTTCAGAGGCTACGACATCACCACTGTCATCCAACTCTATCAGCTCATCGTCGCCCTGGGGTAGCTCACCCCCTGCCAGCTGACCTTCAATTACTGCATCAGCAGCCGCTTGCAGGTACAGGCTGATGGCACTAGATGAATCATCATTGCCCGGGATAATATAGTCCACATCTTCAGGGTTTCCGTTGGTGTCCACCACACCAATCACCGGGATACCCAGATTTCTTGCCTCACGGACAGCATTGGCCTCATAACCGACATCAATCACGAACATCGCGTCCGGCATGCCGTCCATATTCCTGATTCCGCCTATGCTGTCATTCAGTTTGCGCAGCTCTCTGGCCAAAACCAGCATTTCCTTCTTGGTTCGAGCATATTCCTCGCCTTTTGCAAGGATCTCTTCAAGGTCAGACATACGTTGAATGGAGCGCTTGATGGTCTTGTAGTTGGTCAACGTGCCCCCGAGCCATCGCTGACTGACATAAGGCATGCCGCAACGCTCGGCCTGCTCCCTGACAGCCTCCTTGGCCGCCCTTTTTGTCCCGACAAACAGGATCTTGCCACCTTCAGCAGCCACCTTGCCTATAAAGTTCATGGCTTCATTGAAGAGCGGCAAGGTCTTTTCAAGATTGATGATATGAATCTTCTTTCGTGCTCCAAAAATATAAGGAGCCATCCGAGGGTTCCAGTAACGGGTTCTGTGGCCGAAATGAACGCCGGCCTCCAGCATTTGACGCATGGTCACTTTTGACATGTTTTTCTCCTAATAACAGGGTTAAGCCTCCATATACCCCATCTCCTAACCTCGAACCCTGAGGTTCCAGGCACCCTAGGAGCATGTGACGGTATATGTGTGAAATAAAAATATCCTGGACCCGTATCACCGATACAGAAGCATGTTCACGGATCGGGATGCCCTGACCGGCATTCTCGAATATAATGTCGCATGCGGGTTCTCGAGGATGCGCGATTTATACCATATCCTGCCCACATACACAATAAATTATCCTGAAATATCAACAGATAAGGAGCTAGCTGACTGCCATCATGGCCATCACCATCAAAACCGAAGAAGAAATCGAGAAAATGCGGGTAGCCGGTCGCCTCGCCTGCGAGGTTCTGGACATGATCGAGCCATATGTGCAGCCGGGTATCACAACAGAAGAATTGGATAATATCTGCCACGACTATATCGTCAACACCCTGAAGGCCATACCGGCCCCCTTGAACTACCGTGGCTTCCCCAAATCCATCTGCACTTCTGTCAACCACCAGATCTGTCATGGCATTCCTGGTCCGAAAAAACTCAAGAAAGGTGACATCATCAACATCGATGTTACCGTCATCAAGGATGAATACCATGGAGACACCAGTCGCATGTTTACGGTTGGCGAACCCTCGGTGCTGGCCAAAAGGCTGATCGATGTGACCTACGAGTGCATGAAGATCGGTATCGAGATGGTCAAGCCTGACGTTCGCCTCGGCGACATCGGGCATGCCATACAGAAACATGCAGAAGGCAATGGATTTTCCGTGGTACGTGAGTATTGCGGGCATGGGATTGGACGAGTCTTTCACGAAGACCCGCAGGTCATGCACTATGGAGAACCGGGCACCGGCGAGAAACTGGTCCCGGGAATGACCTTCACCATCGAGCCCATGATCAATGCTGGAAAACGGCACGTAAAACTCCTGAAGGACAACTGGACAGTCGTTACCAAGGATCACAGTCTGTCAGCCCAGTGGGAACATACCCTGCTGGTCACCCGGGATGGCTTTGAGATCATGACCCTGCCACCGGGTCGATCACTCTGACACCGTCAATGATTTCCCCAAGATATTGAAGAAACACAGCCTTCCGGTCGCCCTCGCACTGATATCCCTGAGCATCCAGTTTTCCGAACCGGCTCAGACCTTGCTGCGATATGATCGGGCAGCCATTGCAAACGGTGAGATCTGGCGACTGCTCACTGGCAACTTGGCACATCTGAACTGGCCACATCTGTGGCTCAACCTTGCCGGCCTTCTATTGATCTGGTTGCTGACCCAGCATCTCTTCTCCACCAGACAATGGGGTCTGGCCTTTCTTTTCACCTCTCTGGGCGTCAGCTCAGGACTATACATCTTTGACTCAGAACTGCTATGGTATGTAGGCCTTTCCGGCATCCTGCATGGTTTGCTGGTGGCCCCGCTGACCTTCAATATCAGGAATAACTGCCTTGCCGACCATGCCCTTTTGGCAATTGTCCTGCTCAAGGTCATCTGGGAACAATTCCAGGGGCCGATGGAATCTTCCGAGGCGCTTATAGAGGGTCAGGTTGTAACAGATGCCCATCTATTTGGAGCGATATCCGGCTTGGTTCTAGGCTTGTCCCTGTATCTATTGAAAAGGCATAAAGCGACGAAAATCTAATCCCGTCTGGCAGGATGAAACAGCCTCACGGAACGATCCTTGAAAAACGGAATCAGAATCATGCCAGCTACAAATCCACCGATATGCGCCATGAAGGCCACCCCACCCACATCATCCTTTCCTGCAGCCATCGACGAATTGAACAGCTGCAGCAAAAACCAGAAGCCCAGCACAAACATGGCCGGAAGGCGCACAGCCTGAGAAAAGATTCCCAACGGAATCAGCACCAGAACACGGGCATAGGGATACAGTAAAAGATAGGCCCCCAATACCCCTGAGATGGCCCCACTTGCACCAATCATGGGGATGGTCGAGGCTGGATTCATCAGGGCCTGCGACAGGGCCGCGACGATACCACAGATCAGATAGAACACGATAAACCGTGCATGCCCCATACTGTCTTCAACATTATTGCCGAATATCCACAGGTACAGCATATTGCCGAGCAGATGCATCCAGCCACCATGCAGGAACATGGAGCTGATTACTGTCAGCGAGGGAGGAAGCACCTCCAATTCAGGGGGTAATTGAGCACCTTGTAGCAACACGGCCGGGATCATGCCCAGTGAATAGATGATCTGCTGGCTGCCCCTTTCACCACCCATCAGTTCCATGACGAAAAACAGACTGCACAACCCAATCAATGCCACGGTGACAATAGGTTGAATCCGGGTCGGGTTGTCATCATGCAGAGGGATCATTCGGTCAGTGTTTGTCTGTCAAATGTTGATTGAAATCTATAAGATCAGAAGTGATAATTCACGTTAAAACCGATACTGCTTCCATCAAACTTTTTTTTGATCGTTCCATCGGAGTATAACCAGAACACTGGAGAATCATAGGTTATATTTTCATATCTGATTCCAGCAGACAGGAAATCATGACTGAAAAAATCGAATTGAAGCAAAAATCCCAGAGCGTTATCAAACTTGACACGATTATTTGAGATATCCAATTTCTCTTCATACACTGGATTGATGTGATAACTGACACCTGCACCAAGACGAAAACTCTGAAATGAATAGAACGTCAGCAATTCTGCTGGATAACGTGTAAACCAGACATCTCCATTCGATGCATTTACGGTATCAAACTTATAGCCGATAGCTGCCTGAACCGTAGCCGGGTTGTCACTCAAAAGCACCCTTCCATAGTAAAGTGATGCATCCTCTCCTGCATTGAGTTCATCAGCTCCCGCCGACCCAAAATTATCACCACCATAAGACAATCCCAGGCCCACAAGATTCTTTTTTTTATCAAAATTCACAGCCGATGCCGATCCGGCACATAAAAACAGGCACAATATAAAAATGATTTTTTTCATGTTTTCCCTCTTGTTGCATAAAATCATATTAACCGGATTCATCAGCCATTAAAGAGATCGCCGAGTATATCGTTCCCGGTTCGTTTTATCACAATATACAAGAAGCTCTTATCATGATTAAAAATATTTCAATTATTGCGTCAGTTTTATTGCTTTCCTCCTGTGGGACACTATCGAATCAGAGCAAGATTGATCCGATTCCATACGGAGGAATAAAAGAATCATTGGAGAATATTGGCGGAGTCAATGATCCGTTCTCAGCAGCAATCATGATTATTGACATCCCATTAAGCCTCGTAGGCGACACAATCATGCTATATTCGGATATAAAAGAAGGTGATATTCATCGTTACAAGACCGAAGGGAGCCATACACCATCCGCCCCATCTACCAATCCATGAAAATACCAGAATATATACAGGTCCATCTTGACAAGCACCCTGATGCAAAGGGAATTTTCAATAGGCTATCCCCTTCTCACAAGAAGGAATATATAAAATGGGTTTCAGAGGCCAGGGCCGACGATACGCAAAAACGCAGGCTGGAAGGGATGATTGAAATGCTGTTGAAGAGCCCATAACAAAGATATCACCCCATCCAGAAGGAAGTGGTGCCGGAAAGAGGAATCGAACCTCCGACCTACTGGTTACGAATCAGTTGCTCTACCGACTGAGCTATTCCGGCACAAACAGCAGTGCAGTATAAAAAAACTGTCCATTTTGAACAACCCTTGCAGGACGCAAGAATACCTTTTTTTTTCGGTTTCTGTTACCCTGTTCGGTTTTGACTTCAAACAGGACGAAGTGAATCCACGGTTACAGTGCCTGCAGCCCTACCCTTTTGAAAAGATGGCCAGCTTGCTGGAAGGTATCGTTCCGCCAGCTGACAAGGCTGCAATTGCCCTGTCCATCGGGGAACCTTGTCATGCCGCTCCCAAACTGGCGTTCGAGGCCATGACTGCCTCCCTGTCCAGACTGGCGCATTATCCGGCCACCCGGGGGGATATCACCCTGCGTGAAACCATTGCAAACTGGCTGAATCAAAGATTTGGCCTGACCGATCAGCCGATTGATCCGCAGTCGCAGGTTCTGCCCGTCAATGGAACGCGCGAGGCCCTGTTTGCCATTGCCCAGTGCGTGATTGATCCTTCGAACAATGCCAAGGTACTTACCGCCAACCCTTTCTATCAAATCTATGAAGGTGCGGCCCTTCTGGCCGGAGCGAAACCAGTTTATCTCAATCCTGCACCGGGGAAGCTTATCCCCGATTTTGAATGCATCTCCGATGCGCTCTGGCAAGACTGTCAACTGCTGTATATCTGCTCTCCAAACAACCCGACGGGAAGCTGCATTGATCTGGCAACCTTGCAGAAGCTGATAGAGAAGGCGCAACGGTTCAATTTTGTCATTGCCTCCGATGAATGCTATTCGGAGATCTATTTCGATGAGGATTGCCCGCCCCCAGGGCTGCTTCAGGCTGCCCAGGCAATCGGGCTGAAAAACTTCAGGAATTGCCTGGTCTTTCATAGCCTATCCAAACGTTCAAATTTGCCGGGCCTGCGTTCCGGTTTCGTTGCCGGAGATGGCGAGATCATGAAGGCCTTCTTTCAATACCGCACCTATCATGGCTGCGCAATGCCACCGGTAACGCAGGCAACCAGTATTGCCGCCTGGCAGGATGAAGAACATGTGAAGGCCAACCGTCAGCTTTATCGCGAGAAATTTTCGGCGGTACTGAATATCCTGAAACCGGTCATGTCGGTTTCATTACCGGATGCCGGCTTCTATCTCTGGCCAGAGCTGGCCCTGGAAGCGAATATGGATGACAAACTGTTTGCACAAAGGCTTTACAGGGAAGAAAATATCAAGGTCGTTCCAGGTAGTTACCTGTCACGCGAAGTGAATGGCTGCAATCCGGGCCATAATCGTATCCGCATGGCACTGGTGGCCAAGCAGCAAGAATGTACCGAAGCGGCAAAACGAATCAGAAACTTTATTGTAAAACTGCAACAGGAAGGGCTATGGAAGAACTGAAACCCGTTATCGAAGAGGCATTTGAACGTCGCGCAGAGATCACTCCGAGAAACGTCGACACACTGATCAGAGAGGCCGTGGATGAAGCCATCAACAGGATCGATCAGGGCACCCTGCGTGTAGCCGAGAAGCAGAATGGGGAATGGGTCGTGCATCAATGGCTGAAAAAGGCAGTACTGCTGTCGTTTCGCATTCACGATAATGTGCCAATCCGTGGAGGCTTTACCGATTATTATGACAAGGTGCCTTCCAAGTACGCCGATTACAGTTCTCGTGATTTTCGCGAAAGCGGTGTTCGTGTCGTACCTCCGGCAGCGGTCAGACATGGCTCCTATATTGCACCGAGTGTGGTGTTGATGCCTTCCTATGTCAATATTGGCGCCTACGTTGACAGTGGCACGATGGTGGATACCTGGGCCACAGTCGGTTCCTGCGCCCAGATTGGCAAGAATGTACATCTTTCAGGCGGTGTCGGGATTGGTGGCGTTCTGGAGCCCTTGCAGGCCAACCCGACCATTATCGAGGACAACTGTTTCATCGGCGCCCGTTCAGAGATCGTCGAAGGCGTGATTGTCGAGGAAGGGGCCGTGATTTCCATGGGAGTATACATCGGCCAAAGCACCAAGATCTATAATCGAGAGACCGGTGAGATCACCTACGGAAAGGTCCCTGCCGGGGCAGTCGTGGTGCCAGGCAACCTGCCTTCCAAAGATGGAAAATACAGCCTTTATTGTGCTGTGATTGTGAAGCAGGTGGACGAAAAAACCCGCGGCAAGGTGGGCATCAACGAATTGCTGCGAGATATCTAGGCGTTGAACGGCTACTCCCCGACTGTCGAGCTGGCCTGTGAGCTGATTTCCCTCCCCTCGGTCACCCCCGAGGATCACGGTTGTCAGGAAATCATGATCGAAAGGCTGGAAAAACAGGGTTTCACGATAGAAAGGATGCCCTTCGGTGAGGTCAGCAATTTCTGGGCCCGACGTGGAAAGCAGGCCCCGTTGCTGGTTTTCGCCGGACATACCGACGTTGTACCGACCGGTCCTGAAGAGAAATGGTCTTTCCCGCCTTTCACCCCAAGCATTCGAGCAGGCAGACTCTATGGTCGTGGTGCAGCGGACATGAAAGGCAGTCTGGCAGCGATGATTACAGCGATCGAATCCTTCGTTGAACAATATCCCGATCACCAGGGCTCCATCGGGCTTTTGATTACCAGCGATGAGGAGGGCCCAAGCATCAATGGGACAGTCAGAGTCATCGAGGTGTTGCAGTCACGACAGGAAAAGATCGACTGGTGTATTGTGGGAGAACCCAGCAGTACTGAACATCTGGGAGATGTCATCAAGAATGGACGCAGGGGTTCTTTGAATGGAACGCTGACGATATTCGGCAAACAGGGGCATATTGCCTATCCGCAACTGGCTGATAACCCTATTCATCGTCTGGCCCCAGCCCTTCATGATCTGTGCCGGCAAACCTGGGATGAAGGCAATGAATTTTTCCCGCCCACTTCCTTTCAGATCTCCAATATCGAAGCCGGAACCGGAGCAACCAATGTCATTCCTGGCACGGTCGAAGTCCAATTCAATTTTCGTTTTTCGACAGAATCAACAGAAGCAGGATTGCGTGAGCGTGTCGAGACCATATTGAAACATCATGATCTGAATTATGATCTGCAGTGGTCCCTTTCCGGCAACCCCTTTTTGACTCCAAAGGGAGAATTGCTTGAGGCCACGATATGTGCCATTCGTGAGCTTCAGGGTATCGAAACAGAGGTATCTACCTCGGGTGGCACCTCGGATGGACGCTTTATTGCACCGACGGGGGCACAGGTGATTGAACTGGGTCCTCTCAATGCCACGATTCATCAGATTGACGAAAATGTATCCATTGACGATCTGGATCGCCTGTCATGTCTGTATCTGGATATTCTGAAAAAGCTTTTGCGATAGACTGCAATCATGCCTGAGACAATCCCGAACAATTCGGTAGGACTGGTCAAGGCCGAGACCGCTCATTTTGATGAGCCCCTGCAGCTCAACTGTGGCAAGACCATTCCTCGTTACAAGCTGATATACGAGACCTATGGCACGCTGAACAAAACAGGCGATAATGCCATCCTGATCTGTCATGCCCTCTCCAGTGATCATCATGCAGCGGGTTATCATTCCATGCAGGATCGTAAACCGGGGTGGTGGGAGACCTGCATCGGACCCGGCAAACCAATTGACACCAACCGTTTTTTTGTGGTCTGCTCCAACAACCTTGGAGGATGCAAGGGATCTACCGGTCCAATGAGTATCAATCCAGAAACCGGTAACCCCTACGGTCCCGATTTTCCGATTGTTACGGTCAAGGACTGGGTTATCACTCAGGCCAAGCTGGCCGATCACCTTGGGATTGACTGCTGGGCAGCGGTCATTGGTGGCAGTCTGGGGGGCATGCAGGCCCTGCAATGGGCCATCGACCTGCCGGACAGGCTCAGACACTGTGTCGTCATTGCTGCCGCTCCAAAACTATCTGCCCAGAATATTGCTTTCAATGAGATTGCCCGTCAGGCAATCATGTCCGACCCAAATTTTTACCATGGTCATTATTACAATTTCAATGCAGTGCCCCGCCAGGGACTGATGCTCGCCAGGATGTTGGGACATGTCACCTATCTCTCGGATGACGCCATGCGTTCCAAGTTTGGCCGCGACCTCAGAGAAGGAAAACTGAATTTCAATTTTGATGTCGAATTTCAGGTGGAAAGTTATCTGCGTTATCAGGGTCGGTCCTTTGTCGACCGTTTTGATGCCAACACCTACCTGTTGATGACCAAGGCGTTGGACTATTTCGATCCGGCTGCCGATTTTGGCGATGACCTGTCCAGAGCCCTGGAGCATGTCAAGGCCAAGTTTTTCATTGCCTCATTCACTTCCGACTGGCGTTTTTCACCAGAACGTTCCTATGAGATTGTACAGGCACTGCTCAATGTCAAAAAGGATGTCAGCTATGCCAAGATCAAGGCCGACCAGGGACATGATGCCTTTCTTCTTCCCATCCCGGATTATCTGGATGCACTGAATGCCTATATGCATCGTATTGACAAGGATGTCTCCTCATGAGAGCAGATCTGAATACCCTTGAGCGATGGATACAACCCGAATCCTCGATCCTGGATCTGGGCTGCGGCGACGGTACGTTACTGGCGCATCTGCAAAAGCAATCCGGAATCAGGGGTTACGGTATCGAGATCAACATACACAAGGTGATAAAGAGTATCGAGGCGGGTATCAATGTGATTCAAACCGATATTGCTACCGGACTATCAAACTTCAGGGACGGGAGCTTTGATTATGTCATCATGACACACACACTGCAGGCCGTTCATCATCCGGACAAGTTGTTAAAGGAGATGCTGAGGGTAGGACGGAAAAGCATAGTCACCTTCCCCAATTTTGGGCATTGGCGTTGTCGTTTGCAGATTGCTCTGCTGGGGCAGATGCCCGTCACCCGGCATCTGCCCGAAACGTGGTACGAAACCAGCAATATCCACAATTTTACATTGAAGGATTTCGAAAAACTGTGCAGCTCGCTCGATATCGCCATTACCCGGAAAACCGTGGTGGATTATGCGCACAAGGGGGGTGTCCTTTGCCGGCTCTTTCCCAATACCTTTGGTGAGCTGGCTATCTACGAGCTGGTCCCTTCCTCCTCAATCTGATCAGGAATGGGGCAAGGTTCAAGCAACAATGACTCCAGATTGCTTAACCTTGCCAGCGCACGCAATTGCTCTGGAACCTTGCTGTAACACAGGTTGATTCGCCTACGGGTTGCCCTGGCCTTCCATTCCACAAGCAGTGCCAGACATGCGCTGTCCCATTTCTCCAGCCGATCCAGTCGAATCTCCAGAACGGCCTGACCTTCAGCATTGAGGCGGAAGGGCAATTCCACGTGCTCCAGACTCTTTACCGTAGCAAAGGTTGCACTGCCTTCCAGAGAGGCCAATCCATCCTGGAGTACGTTGAATTTGAGGTCTGTATCACTCAATGTATCAACCCTTTGAAGATTTTTCGGGTTCCTCCTGGTTGCGTTGATGCAGGGATTCAATCAGCCCGGTGATACCCTGCTGACGAATCTCCCTTGAGAACGTGGTCCGATAACTGGCTATCAGACTGACATCCTCGATACTGATATCGAACACACGCCATTGATTATTGCTGAGATATAACCGGTAATTGATGGAAACCGGTTTGGGACTGCTCTTCAGGTTGACCTCACTGCGGACGATGGCCTGCCTATCCCCAGGGACCAGTTTACCAGGAAGAAATTCTATTTCAGCATCAATATATTTCAGCAGGGCAGTGGCATAGGTGCGCAACAGCAGGTCCTGAAACTCCCGGGCAAAGGCCATCCTCTGTTCTCGAGTCGCTCGCCTCCAGTGTTTCCCCAGGGCCCATTGGGCCATGCGCACACGATCGATATAGGGAAAGATTTCGTCTCGGATAATCTTCTTGAGGCCTTCCGGATTCTCCTCAAGCATGGAACGATCCCGCCTGATCTTTTCGAGGGTACGTTTAGAGACCACCTCCAGCATCTTGGTAGGGTTGTCAGTGTTTACCCCATCGGCCTGTGAATAGGTGATGGGAATCAACGTGAAAGACAGGATCAGACCCAACAGGCCCGAAAACCATAATCGTGCAAATCCTGGAAAGATCATCATTTCTTGTCTGCCATATTGTATAAAAACTGGCTCAGAAGCTGTTCGATAATCAGAACAGACTGGGTCAGAGAGATTTCACCTCTGTCCTTGAGATACTCAAACGCACTGCCCGGCTCGAGGCTGATATATTGTTCCCCCAGAAGACCTGCAGAAAAAATGGAGGCCGAAGTATCGACGGGCAATTTGTTATATTGCTTGTAGATTCTCAATGTGACCACAGCCTCATAGCGTTCCTGATCGAACTGGATATCGGCAACCTGACCAATCTTGACCCCGCCCATCTTGACGGGTGAACGGACCTTGAGCCCTCCGATATTCTCGAATCGGGCGGTCAGGTTATAGGTGTCATCTTCTGAACTCAGGAATACCGGCTCGCTGACGCGAAAGGCCAGCACAAGCAGGGCAGCCATGCCGAAGGCCATGAACAGGCCCACCATGACCTCGATATAGATATTGTTTCTCATTAATTGCCTCCAAACATTAATGCCGTCAACAGAAAATCCAGTGCCAGGACAGCAAAGGCAGAATAGACAACCGTACGGGTGGTAGCCAGGCTCACCCCCTCGATCGTTGCCGGGGCATACATCCCTTCATAGACGGCCAGCCAGGTCACTGCAAATGCAAACACCATACTTTTTATAATGCCATTCATGATATCTTCGGAAAAATCTACATTGGCCTGCATCTGCGACCAAAAGGCCCCCGAATCCACCCCCAGTGTAATCACACCAATCAGGTAACCCCCGAAGATTCCGACAGCACTGAATATGACAGAAAGAACTGGCAGAGAAACCAGCCCTGCAATAAATCTCGGTACAACAACTCGTTTGACTGGATCCACCGCCAGCATCTCCATGCTGGCTATCTGTTCGGTAGCCCCCATCAGACCCAACTCTGCCGTCATCGCAGACCCGGCCCTACCTGCAAACAAAAGCGCTGCAACGACCGGTCCCAATTCACGTACCAGAGCCAGGGCCACGACCTGTCCAAGAGACATCTCGGCACCAAAATCAACCAGTGTATTGTACATCTGCAGCCCCAATACCATGCCGACATTCAAGGCCGAGACCACAATGATGGCAAGTGACAGGACCCCAACCATATACAGCTGTCGAACCAGCAAGGCGGGATGATGGACAATGGTCGGGGACGAAAGCAATACCTGAAACAGAAATACGCCACTCTGACCCAGCCGCCGGATGAATTCAATGCCGGATCGGCCCAACCGTTGCAGAAAAAGAATCAGTTTCATCAAGGATATTCCCTGCTAATTGGCCTTTACCCCGAGAAAATCTTCACGAAGATCCTTTGAAGGGTATTCATAGGGAAGTGGGCCATCCGGCAAACCCTTGAGAAACTGCCTGGTCAGTTCAGAGCGGGACTGAAACACAGCCTCTGGAATACCGTGATCCACGATCTTCCCGCCTGCAGTGATATATAGATAGTCCGAGATCTTGCAGGCCTCCTGGACATCGTGTGATACGATGATACTTGTCAAACCCAGGTGCTTGTTGAGCTTGTGGATCAGTTCCATCAGAACCCCTGCAGTGATCGGATCCTGCCCTACAAAGGGCTCGTCGTACATGACCATTTCCGGGTCCAGTGCAATGGCCCTTGCAAGGGCCACGCGGCGTGACATCCCTCCTGACAGCTCCGAGGGCATCAGTGCATGGGCACCTCTCAGACCAACGGCCTCAAGCTTCATCATCACCACATGGCGAATCAGTTTTTCCGAAAGTGCAGTATGCTCCCGTAACGGATAGGCGACATTCTCGAAGACGTTCAGATCCGTAAACAATGCACCAGACTGAAACAGCATTCCCATACGTTTTCTCATTTCATAAAGTCTGTCACGTGACAAGCGGGAGACCTCTTGCCCATCAACGACGATACTCCCGCATTTTGGACGCAATTGCCCACCTATTAGTCGTAGCAGAGTAGTCTTTCCTGTACCGCTGGGACCCATGATGGTCGTGATCTTACCGCGAGGGATATCGATATTGACTCTATCAAAGAGCTTGCGGTCACTATATGCAAAGGTCAGATCACGAATGATGACATACTTGGGCATGGCGACAGTATATATACTAGGATGCGTTCTTACCGCGACTGCAATAGATCTGACGATGGTTCAGTGCCGGCAGATTACTGCGAATGGCATTCTGACGTTCCAGACTGATATCTGCAGACACAAGTCCATTCCCGGTGGCAAACTGCACCATGACATTCCCCCAGGGATCCAGAATCATGCTGTTTCCATAGGTTTCACGCCCATCAGGATGCCGTCCGCCCTGTGCCGCCGCAATGACATAACACAGATTTTCAATGGCTCTCGCCCGTATCAGCGTCTTCCAGTGAGATCGACCGGTATAGGCTGTAAATGCCGAGGGCAGGGCAAGAATTTCCATGCCGTCATCAAGCATTTGCCGAAACTGCTCCGGAAACCGGATATCATAACAAACCCCTACGCCCAATTTGCCGAAGGGCGTCGGGACAACCAGCGTCTCATCTCCAGATTCAATGGTCTCGGACTCCTTGTAACATTCCTTTCCATCCTGCAATGTCACATCAAATAGATGAATCTTGTCATATCGTCCTGCTACCTCGCCAGCATCATTATAGACCAGGCAGGCTGCACGAACCCGGTTGGCATCCGATGATTCAAGAGGGATCGTTCCTCCAACGATCCATACCCCATATTTTGCTGACTGCTCTGCCAGAAAGTCCTGTATTTTCCCCTGACCAAACTTTTCACGGACACGTACCTTATCGTGATCATTGTGACCAATGATGGCAAAATTCTCGGGCAGGACGATCAGCCGGGATCCCTCGGAAGCCGCTCTCTTTATGAATTCAGCCGCCACTCCGAGATTTTCTTCCACTTTTTCAGTAGAGACCATCTGTATCGCGCTTACTCGTGTTGTCATTTTCTGTTTCTTTTCTTTCTCTGAATTTTTGTGACTATCGGATTGCTCCAGTCTCCTGTTACAGAATATTGGATACTGACCGCGTTGTCGATTTGCGGCTCGAATATTTTCTGTATCACAAATACCGCCGCACCCACACCAACCCCTCCAGCAAGCGCCCCGGCAAGAGGCAAACTTGAGCCTACTTGAGGAATGATGGTAAGTTTCTGATTATAGTCCTTTTTCACCAGGCCTACCCGACCATTCATGGCCATCTTTGCAGCAGGACCTTCAATCATGAAATTATCAGTGTAGGCGTTACCATCATGTACGGAAAACTGTCCGGATATCTTGTCAAAACTGAATCCCTTGTTGAAGATGTCGCTGAAATCCAGAGACAGACGTTTGGTTAGGGTTTGCAGGCTGAGGAGTCCAAAGATCCGCCCCGCCCCTGGATCGATATCCAGAATGCGCCCGTTTCTGAGCTGAAAGTTGATATCTCCCTTTATAGCAGCCAGAGAAAAATCTCTTGGACTGCCTGACCAGTTGATATTGACCTGAGCCTCCCCCGTTCCACCATCAAGACCCTGAGTATATTGCCATTCCGAGAGTGTGGCTGCGGCATTCTGGGAATGGATCTTCAGATCTACTACCGATGACTGGCGGCCCGAAGGGTCCATCGTCCAGGCTCCGGTACCCGTAATCTGTGTCGCTTCAGTATTCGTCTCCAGATGATCGATGATGATTGCATTAGGCCGTCTTGAAGCAAGCAGTTTCATATGACCCAATTTCATCTCGTTATAGGTCATGTTCTGGATATCCAGATCGATGGGCGAAAGGTCTGCTGGAGTTGCCCTTGAGCCGAAAGCTTCCGGCTCTTGCAGGATTTGACCGTCCCTGAGATGAAGATGATCCAATTTTGCCTTGACAGTCAGAGAAGGATTGGATGGGATATTCAATGTCCCGGCAATATCTCTGGAACGAAGGGTCACCAGCCAGTGATCCGGGGCATTCTCGGCCTGTATCTTGACCTTTTCTATCCTGCGCTGAAAGGCCTCAATCTGATTGGCTTGCAAATCAATCCTGATCGGTTGATATCCTGATGAACTTTCAGGAAGAGAATCAATTACCCTGCTCCATGATTCCCATGATAGATATTCTGTTTTCCCATTGATTAAAATTTCATCGGTTACAGGCAATCTTGCCGGTTTGAAAAGCGAAAAATTGGCACGACGAATGGCATGTTCAGCATCTTGTTCATTCAACACCATCAGCCCGTTCAGAACCTGACCATACTGAATTTTCCAGGGTTCCAGCATATCGCCTGTAAACTGCTTTTCAATCCTGAGAGGTAATGCACGTTCAGTAGCCTTTGCAAAGGGTACAGGCAGTTGAACATCCATCCCTTGCATATCAGTCTGCAAAGTCAGGGTAGTCATCCTGGGCGCCAGGGTGTCAAACTTCAGACTGGATTTCCACAGGGCTGAC
>RFGN01000324.1 GCA_003696645.1 Gammaproteobacteria bacterium
CGCAATTATATTCGTCACCAGGTCATGCCAGAATTGCTGAGCAGATGGCCTGCTGCTTCACAGACCATTGCCAGAAGTGCTCGATTGTGTGCAGAACAGATTGACCTTCTTGAGTCCCTGATTCAAGAGGAATTTTCTCAACGTCACAACCAGAATTCAGCCTGCCTGAAAGTCGATGGACTGCTTGAAAGGGAAAAAATCGCACATCTGAAGGCCCTGTTGCGGTATTTTATCAAGACATACGGTTTGTCCATGCCCAATTTCAGGAAAATGCAGGAGTTCTGCATGCAACTTGTCGAGTCCGACATGGATCGTATGCCGGAGATGACCTGGAGCAGCCATTGTATCAAGCGCTACGGCTCAAACATCTATCTTGTGCCGGATTACAGAAAGACACCGGATGAACCGATCCCGTTTGCCATTGAAGACACCTCGGTTGATCTTGGTCCATTCGGCTGTCTGGACAGCCAGCAGAGTCAGCAGGGATGTGGGCTTTCTCTTGCTTCCATCAGGGATCGAGTATTGACGGTTCGGTTCAGAAAGGGTGGGGAGCGTATTCGTCTGTCGGGTCGCTCCGGTTCCACCACGCTCAAACAACTCTTTCAGGAACACCATGTACCGCCGTGGGAGCGTGAACGAATGCCGCTGATCTATGCGGATGAGGAATTGATCATGGTACCTGGAGCAGGCATTCATCGGGATTACGCCGTCTCTGATGGACCATGTCTGTGTATAATCTGGAACCGGCCTTCAATATTTGATCGCACAGAGATAATCAAGTCACAAAAGCATGAAAGGATCGAGATATGAGTCAGCAAGCCATCATAATCTGGGGGATGGGTGAAGTCGGTGGCGTACTGGCCAGGGCGGTGCTCAAATCTGGCTATCCAGTATTGCCGGTAACACGAGATATCGATGCCCATGCCCTGGCAGAGGATCTTCCCGATCCTGAAATGGTGATCATTGCGGTCGGGGAAAATGACCTGGGAGAGGTGTTGAAATCTTGTCCTGCTTCCTGGCTGTCACGGTTGGTGCTGATCCAGAATGAGCTGCTGCCCAGAAACTGGTTGGGGTTGCCTCAGCCTACCGTGATGAGTGTCTGGTTTGAAAAGAAGAAAGGACAGGATGTCAAGGTCGTCATGCCTTCTATCTTGTTTGGGTCGTATGCCCATATCCTGATCGATGCGCTGGCAAGACTGGATATTCCGGCCAATGAAGTGGATTCTCCTGAGGCACTCGAGTTTGAACTGATTGCAAAAAACATGTATATCCTGACCACCAACCTATGTGGTCTGAAGACGGGTGGAACGGTACAGGAACTCAGGAATCAGCACTCCGAATACATGAACCGTGTCTTTGACGATATCCTGCAGATCCAGCAGGCCCTGGTAGGGCACGAGCTTGATCGTGACGCCCTGATGAAAAGGATACTGGAGGCCTTTGATGGTGATCCGGACCACCCATGCAAGGGTCGAAGTGCCCCTCAGCGTCTTGAACGTGCCCTGAAACAG
>RFGN01000325.1 GCA_003696645.1 Gammaproteobacteria bacterium
CTCGCCCAGCTTGTACCGGATGGTTGCACCTTCTTTCAGGGTGCGAAAGGCCACGGGAGCTTTTTTGTAAAAAAATGACCCCAGTCTGTCAGGGCGGGGTGTCAGGTAGCCGGCATTGATTTTCTTCACAATCACCGGATCAATTTTCACCAGCAACCTGTCGTAGGTCACAAGGCCGTTGTTTTCTTCTTCGATGTCAGACAGTTGGGTGTAAACAGCTGCTGACAGGCCGGCTTCCCTGTTCAAAGGCATCAATTGCCAGATCAGGTCTTCATAGGCCTTCATCAGTCCCTCTGAAGATTGAATGAGTTCATAACCCCAGCCCTTGCCGGTCCAGGTGTGACCTTTGATGTTGAGGCCCAGCCCTCCGAACTCACCCAAAACCCTGGCCCTGTCGGGGCCGGCTTCTTCGGTCGATGGAGCCTTAGGTTCCGGATAGGAATGAATGTCCATCACATCACCAAAACCGGAATCGGTCCAACCGCTGGCATTGTTGACCAGGCGTGTGGGGTCCCAGTTTTTGAGTTCCACCACGAAGCGGTCGGTGTTGAACTGCCCCCAGCCTTCGTTGAAGGGCACCCACATCACCACCGAGGGGTGGTTGAACAAGGCATCCAACATGGCTTTCATTTCCACCCGGAATTTCTTCCGGGAAGTCACGGAGTTGTTGGCGGCGCTCGGCATGTCCTGCCACACCAGCATTCCCAGCCGGTCGCAATGGTAGTACCAGCGCTGAGGCTCTACTTTCACGTGCTTGCGCAGCAGGTTGAAGCCCATGTTCTTCGCTGTCGCAATGTCGTGGATGAGGGCCTCGTCGGTGGGAGCGGTGTAGAGGCCATCGGGCCAGTAGCCCTGATCCAGCAAACCCAGCTGAAACAAAGGTTCGTTGTTCAGGTACAGCCGAGGAACGCCTGCCGCATCCTTTTCCACGCTGATTTTCCGAAGGCCGAAATAGCCTTTCACTTTGTCAATGCTGTTTCCGGCATCGTCCACCAATTCCAGTTCCAGGTCGTACAGGAAGGGGTCATCCGGCGACCATGCCCGGGGATTAGAAATGCGCAGTAACAGCGGCGTTCCGGGCCGGCCCGCCGACTCTGCGTTGAAGTTCTCACCATTTACCCGTGCAATGAGTTTCAGGTCTCTGCGGCGTTCGCCCTGCACCTGCGCC
>RFGN01000326.1 GCA_003696645.1 Gammaproteobacteria bacterium
ACTGGGTTTCACCCTTGGGTGTGACCTTCCCGACCAGCAGATCTCCAGGCCCTACCTTGGCACCTGTGTACACAATACCTGCTTCATCGAGTGTCGCCAGGGCCGATTCACTGACATTCGGAATATCGCTGGTGATCTCTTCCTGACCCAGCTTGGTATCACGAGCGATGCAGGTCAGCTCCTCAATATGGATAGAGGTATAACGATCCTCTTCAGCCACACGCTCGGAGATCAGGATGGAATCCTCGAAATTGAAACCATTCCAGGGCATGAAGGCAACAAGCAGATTCTGACCCAGCGCCAATTCACCCATGTCCGTAGAAGAACCATCGGCAATCACGTCACCGCGCTTGATTACATCGCCCACCATCACCAATGGCTTGTTGTTGATACAGGTGTTCTGGTTGGAACGGGTGTATTTGGTCAACGTATAGATATCTACACCGGAATCATTCTCCGTGATTTCATCCTCATTGACCTGAATCACGATACGACCGGCATCCACCGAATCAACAACACCCCCTCTCCTGGCAGAAATGGCAGACCCTGAATCCACGGCAACGCGTCGCTCCATTCCAGTTCCTACCAGCGGTTTTTCAGCCCGCAGTACCGGTACTGCCTGCCGCTGCATATTGGAACCCATCAGGGCACGGTTGGCATCATCATGCTCCAGGAAGGGGATCAGGGATGCCGCCACGGATACTGTCTGCTTGGGAGACACATCCATATATTCGACCTTCTTCATGTCCGTGATCAGGAATTCCCCATCATGACGCGCCGAGACCTGTTCCTTGGCTTCCTCATCTGCCTGGGCGATGACGAACTTTCCTTCCTCAATGGCGGAAAGGTATTCAACATCCTGACCCGGAGTTGCCGCCTCTACCTTGCGATAGGGTGTTTCGATAAACCCATACTTGTTGACCTGTGCATAAACAGCCAAGGAATTGATCAAACCGATATTCGGACCTTCAGGTGTCTCGATCGGACAGACACGGCCATAATGCGTCGGATGGACGTCACGTACCTCGAAGCCGGCACGATCACGTGTCAGTCCGCCTGGCCCCAGCGCAGAGATACGCCGTTTATGGGTAATCTCGGACAGGGGATTGGTCTGATCCATGAACTGGGACAACTGGCTGGAACCAAAAAATTCCTTGACCGCAGCTGACATCGGATTGGCATTGACCAGATCCTTTGGCGTATAGCCCTCAGCCTCGGCCATTCCCAGTTTTTCCTTGACTGCCCGTTCAAAGCGAACCAATCCAACACGAAACTGGTTTTCCAGCATCTCGCCAACAGAGCGGACACGGCGATTGCCAAGATGATCGATATCATCCACGGTGCCACGCCCATTCTTGATCTCCACGAGAACCTTGAGGGCATCGATGATGTCCTCCCGACTCAGAACACCTGGCCCCTCGTCCGATTCACGACCCAGACGGCGATTGAATTTCATCCGTCCAACAGGGGACAGGTCATACCGCTCTTCATTGAAGAAAAGATTGGCAAACAGTGTCCGAGCCGCTTCCAGTGTAGAAGGTTCGCCCGGACGCATGACCCGATAGATCTCCCCCAGGGCCTCCTCTTCAGACTGGGTGGTATCAATTCTCAGGGTCTCCGAGACATAAGGCCCGCTGTCCAGCTCATTGATATAAAGGATCTGAAAGGTCTTGATGCCTGCAGCAGTCAGACTTTCCAGCAGGTCCTCGGTAATCAGATCGTTGGCATTGGCCAGAATCTCGCCGGTCTCTTCATCGATCACGTCCGTCGCCAGGACCTTGTCCTGGAGAAACTCGGCAGGGACCGTGATCTGTTTCAATCCTGCCTTCTCCATTTCGCGAATGTGACGTACGGTAATCCGCTTGCCGGCCTCGACAATCACCTTGCCCGACTTGTCACAGATATCGAATGACAGGGTGGTGCCACGCAGACGATCGGCCACCAGATCCAGCTTGATGACATCCTTTTCCAGGGTAATCGTCTCATTCTCGAAAAAGGTTTCAAGCATCTCCTGATTGCTCAGACCCAATGCCCGCAGAAATACTGTGGCCGGAATCTTTCTGCGACGATCGATTCGTACAAAAATACAATCGGATGGATCGAACTCGAAATCCAGCCAGGAACCTCGATATGGGATGATGCGGGCAAAAAACAGTAACTTTCCGGATGAATGGGTCTTGCCGCGATCATGATCATAAAACACGCCAGGAGAGCGATGCAGTTGGGAAACAATCACCCGTTCAGCACCATTGATGACAAAGGTGCCGTTTTCGGTCATCAGCGGGATATCCCCCATGAAGACCTCCTGTTCCTTGATCTCCTTGACTACCACTTCCTTGCCGGTCTTTTTCTTTTCCAGCAGGCTCAGTCTCAGCTTGACGCGCAAGGAGGAACAGTAGGTCGTTCCACGAACCCGGCATTCTTCAACATTGAACTCCGGGGGAGCAAGGGTATAACTGACAAAATCAAGCGATGCATTGCCGGAGAAACTGGTAACCGGAAAGATCGACTTGAAGGCTGCCTGCAATCCCTGATCAGCCCTGTCTTCCGGACGTACATCTTCCTGAAGGAATTTTCGATAGGAGTCTACCTGAATCCCCAGCAAATAAGGGATATCAAGAATTTCCTTCTTGCGTCCAAAATTCTTGCGCAAACGTTTTTTCTCGGTAAACGAATAGGTCATCAGGATTCCTCAGTTAATAGATCCGTCCAGAAATTATCTAATACTCCCAAAAAAGGGAAAGCGCCGCATGTAAAAAATGCGGCGCTCATTGCAAATCACCCAATACTATTTGAGTTCAACCGTCGCACCGGCTTCTTCCAGTGCCTTCTTGAGCTCTTCGGCCTCATCCTTGGATACCGCTTCCTTGATGGTTGAAGGGGCGCCGTCAACCAGTTCCTTGGCCTCTTTCAGCCCCAATGAGGTCGCTGCACGAACCGCCTTGATCACATTGATCTTCTTGTCACCGGCACTGGCAAGCACGACATCAAACTCGGTCTTTTCTTCAGCTGCACCACCTGCATCACCTCCAGCAGCCGCTACCGGTGCGGCAGCTACAGCCGCAGCAGCGGATACGCCAAATTTTTCTTCCATTGCAGAGATCAGATCAACGATCTCCATTACGGTCATGTTGGAAATGGATTCCAGAATTTCTTCAGTATTTGTAGCCATGAGATTCTCCTAAAAATGTAATGTTCAACTAAACTAAAAAATTTATGCGGCATCCTTCTGGTCGCGCAACGCGGCAAACGTTCTTGCCAGCTTGTTGTTTGGCTCTGCCAAGGTTCGAACCAGCTTGGTCACTGGTGCCTTCATTGCAGCCATCAACATGCTGATTGCCTGATCACGTGTCGGCATCTTCGCCAGTGTATCGAGATCAGCAGCACTCAGAGTCTGACCACCAAAGCCAATCACTCTGGTTTCAAGCTTGTCATGCTCTTTGGCAAAATCCTTGATCACTCGCGCGGCCGAAGAGGGCTCCTCTCCAGAAAACGCCAGGACCAGTGGACCCTGCAACTGATCTGCAACACACTCGAATTCCGTTCCGGCAATAGCGCGTTTGGCAAGCGTATTCTTGACCACCCGCAGATACACGCCGGTTTCACGTGCTGCACGACGCAGCTCGGTCATCTCCGTGACAGACAATCCACGGTAATCCGCTGCAACAACGGCCGTAGAGTTGGCAGCCACTTCGGCAACCTCACTGACGATAGCCTTTTTATCTTCAAGGGTTAACAAACGTATACCTCCTGATTAAAGACCTGTTCAACAACAACCGGGGCTGAATCAGCCTCGGCCTCCCACTTTGCAACATGTGCAAAACGGCGTCTCATCAGGACATTACATTCCCGGAGCACCGTCTACGCAGGCAGGCATCCTCACAAAGGAACCAATTAAGTCTCCACCTGCGGTCTTTGACGCAATCCGGACCAATAGCCCGGAGTGCTCAAAAATCTTCTATTCGGCTACAGCCGACCTTTCAATGGAAAGACCCGGTCCCATCGTGCTGGATACCGTGATCTTTTTCATATAGATGCCCTTGGAACTGCTGGGCTTCAAGCGATTCAACTGGGCAATGAAAACCTTCATGTTTTCAAGCAGTGCCTCGGGGGTAAAGCTGGCCCGGCCAATGGTGCCATGAATCAGGCCTGCCTTGTCGGTACGGAACTGCACCTGACCCGCCTTGGCATTCCTGACAGCCCCTGCAACGTCGGTTGTCACCGTCCCCACCTTGGGGTTTGGCATCAGACCTCTCGGGCCGAGGATCTGCCCCAACTGACCCACAACACGCATACTGTCCGGTGAAGCAATTACCACATCAAAATCGATATTGCCCTTTTTGACTTCATCGGCCAGATCGTCCATTCCAACAATATCGGCACCTGCCTCCTTTGCTGCGTCGGCCTGTTCACCATCCGCAAAAACGGCTACCCGTACGGTCTTTCCCGTTCCATGCGGCAGCACAACGGAACCACGCACCACCTGATCGGACTTGCGCGGATCCACACCAAGATTGACGCTGATGTCCACCGACTCATCAAACTTGGCCGTAGCCAGTTCCTTTACAATCGCAAAGGCATCCAGCGGCGCATAATCCCTGTTTGCCTCAAACTTGCCTTCCCAGGCCTTCACTCTTTTTGACAAGCGAGCCATTATTCAACCCCCTCTGTATCCAGTCCCATGCTACGCGCCGTACCGGCAATGGTACGAACTGCCGCATCCATATCCGATGCCGTAATATCAGGCATCTTGGTGGTTGCCACCTCTTCAAGCTGGGCACGGCTGACCTTGCCCACCTTTTCGGTATTGGGGCGGCCACTGCCCTTGGGGATACCTGCAACCTTCTTGAGCAGCACCGAGGCCGGAGGCGTTTTTGAAATGAAGGTAAAACTGCGGTCACTGTATACGGTGATCACTACCGGAATCGGCAGGCCGGCTTCCATGCCCTGAGTCTGGGCATTGAAGGCCTTGCAAAATTCCATGATGTTGACACCATGCTGACCCAGCGCCGGGCCTACCGGAGGGCTGGGGTTCGCCTGCCCCGCCGGGACCTGCAACTTGATATAGGCCTGAATCTTCTTAGCCATGATTTTCTCCTATTCGGGTCCAAACGCCGTTTTGCGGCTCCCCGTTGATTGACAAAAAACGAATCAGCTTTTTTCCACCTGACTGAATTCGAGATCAACCGGCGTGGAACGACCAAAGATCATGACGGACACCCGCAAGCGGTTGCGCTCGTAATCGACCTCCTCGACCGTTCCACTAAAATCGTTGAATGGACCATCCACCACACGCACCACTTCGCCGGGTTCATAGAGAGTCTTGGGCCTGGGCTTCTCCACGCCTTCCTGGATACGCTCAAGAATAGCCTCTGCCTCACGATCGCTGATTGGAGTCGGGTGCTCACTGGTACCACCGATAAACCCCAACACCTTGGGAACATTGCGCACCAGATGCCAGGCTTCTTCATCCATCTCCATCTGCACCAGCACATAACCGGGGAAAAACTTGCGCTCACTCTTGCGTTTCTGGCCACCACGCATCTCTACCACATCTTCGGTAGGGACCAGAATCTCGCCGAACTTGTCCTCCATTCCCTGAATGGCTACACGTTCCTTCAGCGAACGGGCCACCTGCTTTTCGAACCCGGAATACGCCTGAACCACATACCAATGCATCGTATTGCTATCCTATTGCTACAGGGTCAAATATTCGACCACATTCAAAATAATGGTATCCAGCAACCACAAAAAAACGGCCACGACAAATACCAGCACAATCACAATACCGGTTGTCTGCAAGGTTTCCCTGCGGGTAGGCCAGACAATCTTGCGAAACTCTGCACGCGTCTCACCGACAAACCCCTTGAAGGCCCGTCCCTTCTCTGTCAGAAGTGCAAGCACCACAAAAACGATCGTGCCACCGAGCAGGCCGCCAACCCGGGCCAGCATGGACTGCGATTCAAAATAGTAAAAGCCAACGATGGATAACACCAGAACGGCAATCGCAATCAACCACTTTATCTTTTCAACCATATCCTTGTGGGATCCTGAAGACTCTATAACCCTGCCAAACCCGCAACGGGATTGGCAGGCCAGGAGGGAATCGAACCCCCAACCTGCGGTTTTGGAGACCGCTGCTCTGCCAATTGAGCTACTGGCCTAATCCTGCCTGCGTTGATCAAGAATGCCGTTACTCAATAATCTTTGAAACGACGCCGGCGCCGACGGTGCGACCGCCTTCACGTACAGCAAAACGCAGCCCTTCTTCCATGGCGATCGGGGCAATCAGCGAG
>RFGN01000327.1 GCA_003696645.1 Gammaproteobacteria bacterium
CACCTGCATCAGTTCCTGCGGTGAGCGGACCATGGTCGGATCCACCCGAAATCGACCATCCACGACAAATGTTGGGGCACCGGCAATCCCGAAACGGTTACCCAGTCTGCGTGCCTGATTGACCCGGGAAGTTACGAAGCCACTATGAAAAAATGTTTTGAATTGCGACGATTGCACACCGAACTCCGAGAAAAATTTGGATAATTCCTTTTCTTCCCTGAGTGGCCGGTGCTGACCGTGGAGGGCGGTAAATAACGGCAGATGGATCCTGTCCAGCACCTTCAATTGCCTGGCCACCTCCATGGCCCGGGCAAAATAGGTCATCTCGGGTTGGGTCACTGCAGGCAGCCGTTCAAACTGGACATCAGTCGGTTTCTGATCCAGCCACTGTCTGAGCACCCCCTCGATCTGGTAACAACTCTCACAGTCGTACCACAGAAACTCGATTACCTTGTGCCTTTTCTCAAGCCTTGAGATCAGGGGATTCTGTATGCGTTGATAATGAACTCCTTCCCGGTAATCAGACGCCTGAATAGAAGATAGCGGCAGGAAAAGGACGAGAAGCAGAGATAAGGTACGCAGCATATTCAAGGGTCAGGGGGAAGGGGTCAGCAGACTGGATTCATCCATACGATCACGTGCCGAATGAGTGCGCCTATCCCATTCTCCACCCTTTTTCTCCATTGCAGCCTGTTCTTCTGCTGACAGGGGCCCCTTCTTGAGCAGTTCATCCCATTCCCACAAGGCCGATCGCGCCTTGCGAACGTAGGGGTCATTGGGGGGCGCCAGATGTATATAGGTTCGCATGGCCCCCATGGCACCTTTCACATCGCCCAGCTTGTCATACACTTCTGCCAAGCCCCAGTAGGCATTACCCTGATACGGATTGAGCTCTGTCGCCTTGTTGAAATAGCCTTCGGCAGCTTTCAAACGGTTCAGACCCACCAGGGCAAAGCCCATGTTGACGTAGGCCTCAGGCAGCCGTGGTGCACGACGAATCACCTCATGAAAAGCCACCATCGCATACTCATAACGTTTGGCATGCAGCATGGCGACGCCCTGCTGAAAGCGTTGTTGCAGATGACGCAGGGATGGCGTCATCGGGTCATGTATGCCGGCTTCTTCACTCTTGTCAGCGGATTGGGCAAATGACGAAGGGAAACGCAACGCCTTGCCTGGAATACCCTGCCGCAAGGCCACCATCTGACTCAACAATACGCCCAGAATCGTTACCGCAACGAGGGCCGACAATCCGTTTTGACCCATTCCCTTCATCAGATGACTCCCTTGTGTGCCGCCTCGCTGACAAACGGTGTACTGAAATAGGTGGCAAACGCCAGACAGAAGGCCACTATAATGAAGGCGGAAGTCACTGTCCTTGGTACGCGATAGGCCAGACGGACGTGAATCCCCAGACCAATCGACAACCAGGTCAGAAACGCAGAGGTCTCCAGGGCATCCCATTGCCAGAATCGCCCCCAGGCATCCTGGGCCCAGACCGCGCCAAATACCAGCATCATGCTGTCAAACACCAATGCCAGCACCATCAAACGCCAGGCCAGATGATCGACCGTATCGTCATCGGGCATGCGCGAGAAGAAAGGCTTCAGCCGATCAAGGCGTCTCAGCAATAAAACACCCGCCAGCCCGGTCGCGACCAATAGGATACCGAGAAAGATCTTGCCGGCACCGACATGGGCCCACAACCAGGGATTATAGTAGGTGGGCGGAAAGGGAGGCGCCTTGGGTTCCAGGGTCAGAACCCAGCTGCCCAGTATCCATACAATCGGCAGTACGACAATGGAGGCCGGACGAATCGCCGACCAGCGCCAGTAGATCAGGCTATACACGATCCCAAGACTGAAAAGCTGGCTGATCAGCAGCTCGAACAGGTTCACGAATGGCCCGTGGCCAATCCGCAACCATCGTACTGTCAGGGTGACACACAGCAGCAAGATCCCAGCCATCAACAGAGACAATTCAATGCGCTGCCCCGGCAGCAGATCCAGTGACCCGCCCCGTTCAGGTCGGGTACGAAAATTGTTGGCAAAGGCCGTTACGGTAGCCAGGGCATAGGCACCAAGCCCTGCCCACAACCAGGGGAGTTCGGTAGCTTGTTCCATAATCAATCGTTATCGTTGAATCATTATTATAACCGACGCTGCTGCAGTGCCTTCGGGTGAATACCGAAATAACGCCAAAAGTGCGCCCCCAGGCCAGCTACCGCCAGCATGGCGCAGAAGAACAGGGCATGCAGTGTGGGGTCATAGAAAATCTTGTAGCCCATCCACATCCGCAGTTCATCATAGCGCAGGCTGCCTTCCTTCAAATGGACCGTCTCGCCCGGCCTTAGTTCCACACGACGCCCTTCGGCATCTACCACCAGGATACCAGTGGAACCTTCCCGGGACAGTACCCAGGCCTTTTTCTGATCCATCGCCGTCTTGAGCCGTAACCACAAACCGATATCCAATGTAGTGCCGGGAGGCGCCCAATGCTGGGCCTGCTTGTATTCGTAGATCGGATAGGCTGGCATGTGGACCGCACCCTGGATAGAATGCCCCTTCAGATCTGTCCAGGTCAGTATCGGTGCGAACCCCTTGTTGAAACTGGTGTAGAAGCGATAACCGTTCTGCACCAGAGGGCGGTCATCTCCAACATCAACCGTCTTGTCTGCAAGGTACAGTGTACTGTGCGTCAAGCCTCTGACAAGATTGGCCGAATAGTCCACCGTATAGGGACCCTGAACGAAATGGACCTGATCCAAACGGTTCTGGTGCCAGGGACCAGGGCGCAATTCGAACACATTATCGGCAGAGAAGGGTTCTCCCACCACCAGCTCCACCCGGGCATCCAGGTGGGTCAATCGCCCATAGGCGGCCAGAACGACAATCCCCAGCAGACCCAGATGAAATATGCATAGCCCAGGACGACGGTTTATACGTGGATTGGACAGGATCGCAGCCAGCAGGTTGGTCGCCAACAGGGCCAGCGGGATAACCAACACCCAGATCGAGACATCCTCGGGGTTGTCATAGCTCAGGGCGGCCCCAATCGCCAATCCGACAAGGTAAAAAATGGTCAGACGGATCGAGGCAAGGAGCCGCAGCCCCCGCACCATCCATCCGATATGGATCATGGGAGGGTTCGGCAGGCCTCAGAGGAATTTGACATCCATGCCTGGCCGGTCTGGCCATTACCGGGTGGCCCGGCCGAGCCACAACTGGTCTGCACCCAGTTACCACTGGTCGAGAAGGTCTTAACCTTCAGGGTTGCGCCGTTATAGTAGGGACCATTGAAATAACGCGGTGCCTGGGCCGGTAGCGCAGGAAACGCTGCACTTTGCCCATTTCTGACCTGACGCTGCGATGCCGTCTGTGTGATTGTCCCTGCGTTTCCGGCAATGGACAATTCACCGGGCTTCACCGGGGCTTCCAGACCCACGTCATTCAGATTGGCCAAAAAGACCTTGTTTTTCCATCCGTGTGGCACCGCCACATGACAGAAGGTACAACGAATTCCACCATTATTCCCCGGTATTCCGGTATTGCCTGCAAGAACATTCGCATGGCCAATATGCAGATTTCTTGCCGAATTGAATCCCAGACAAGCTGTCTGTGTCATCGTTCCGCTAAATCCACTGCTATTGGCGGCAGCCAGATTGGTGTTGCCATAGCTGTTGTAGTCGTGACACTTGAAACACAGACCGGTTGTCTGTCCGGTTCCCGTGGATTTGTCCCAACTGCCTTTCAACAGAAAATCATTGCTCGAGCCATGCGGTCCCCAGGGATTGCCATCTACATGATTCGGCCCGGTCCCCTGTGGGTTTGTTGGCTCGTCGTTGGGATCGGCAGTCCCCTGTGGCGTATTGGAACCATGACAATCGGTACAGTACATCGTCTGATTTCCGACCGAATCCTGTGCCATATTCCAGGGCGACAGCCAGGGATTCTGTGTAGGGTTGATCCCGCGCACCGTCAAGGTCCGCCCTGTATTGCGGATCACCGGATGCCAGGAACGGTGATTGTTGGTGACATAGTCGACAGTATTACCAGCATTGTCAGTGTTACCTGAAAAGGCGCCCGTGCCCGTTGCAGTCCCTTCACCCTGATGACTGACCGGCGAGTTGTATTCCATCGCTTGATTGGTGTAGTTGGTCATGCTGTTGGTCCCCGGTGGCGTTCCACCACCAAAGGAACCGAGGGCCGGGGGCGTAGCATAGGCATTGTCGGAATGGCATTTCATGCAGACCTGATACTCCCGAGTCACATAGGGTGAAGAGACTGCTGTACTGCCGGTATTGCCACTGGATAGCGGATCACCATACTTTATCTCATAACCTACCGGAAGATCCCCAAATGCTGTCGAGCCATAGATAGGTTCCACCCCACTGATCCCACGCAAGACCCCAGATGCCAGATTGGAATGCATGCTCTGCCCACTATTGGTGATATCTGCAGGGTGGTGTGGGTGTGTCCCCTCTACATCCGGGGTTGAGTTATTTGCATTGAACAAGCGGTTCTTCATCACCCGATGCGGGTTATGGCAATCGGTACATTCGGCATGGCGCTGGGCCAGCAGGGCCTCATCCTCGACAAAGTCCTTGCCGCTCTGTGGCACCGTCGGGTGGGTGCCGATATTATGTACTTCGGTTGATCCCGGTTGATCACGGGTCGTGATCGGCATGTGACGCGGCAACTGGGTAAAATCGGTCTTGATATCCGGGGGTTCATAACCGGCGCTTCCCTGTCCAACCAGGACAGCCCCATCATCGGAATGGCAGGCATAACAGACCTCTTCGATGGCAGGCTTGCCACCCTGCTTGTACTTGGCACCCTTTGCTGTCACCTGGACCGGGCCATCTGTTCCTTCGCGAAGCAAACGGCGGCTGCCCTGCACGGTATGCGTATCATGACAATTCAGGCAGGCTGCCTGCCAGACCTGCGTGTTGGCAGGAAACTCGCGCAGTTCTGCCGCCCCGGGTTGATAGGTCTCATTGCCCACTGTCGGATTGGCATGCGCCGAACCGACCCAGCCATCCTTGTCATGACAGGCCAGACAGATAATGTCACGCGAAGGTGAAAAACTGCCGTCGAAAGGCGCACTCTGTTGAAATCGGTTGACCCGCAAAAACTTGATATTTTTTGAGGGGTCATCCTTGTCTCGGACATGGGGATCATGACAGCTGATACACTCCACCTGATTGTCATCCAGTGGAAGTTCAGGCCGCAGTCCCCTGGAATGATCCCGCAGACCGACAAAGTTCGAGGTAGCCGGATCGACCAGTTCCCCATCTCGTGCAGCCTGGGCCGAGTCAAAGGTAAAGGAGATGGGGTGGTCATTGGTCAGATCGGTCCCCAACCTGCGAGTAAAGCCGGTATCAGCTCCCAGGCCGGAAGGAATCGTCTGATCGGTATTGGTCACGCCACTTCCCACCATATTGATCTGTGGTGGATTTTTCTGACCATTGAAGACATTCACTGAGCCCAGCGCCAGGGTCCCGTCATGACAGGACAGACACAGTTTGGAACGACCCGTCGGATCACCCGGTTTCGGTGAGGCATCCAGAGAGCCGGAGTCATAGGGTTTATAGGGAGTTGTCGGGGTATAGGTCACGCCTGCCAGCTTGCGGTTCCACAGAGGCGCGTTTGGCAGGTCGGTACCATGATGCGGCGTATGACAGAAGACACAGACCCTAGTCACAGTTTCGGCCTTGGCTCTTCGAGTATTGCCAGATCCCAGGTTCGGTACCAGTGTGGCAGAAAAATTATGGCGGGTATTGCGCACATCCGAACAGACGTTCGAACCCGGTTTTGGATCACAGGCAGCCCAGAGCTGGGTGCTCATTACACACCCAAGCAGTACCAACAGGCTGTTTCGTAATCTTCGCATATTTACTGAATATCCATCAGACGTTGAAATACCTCAATGCGGCCATTGAACATATCCGCCACATAAACATGTTGATTGTGATCGACCCATACCCCAGAGGGCAGGTAGAACTGTCCGGGTTGGTGCCCGGACCCACCCACTGGCAACAGAAATTCTCTCTGCCTGTTGAATATTAACAGATAATCATAGAAAGATTCCACTACATAGACATTTTCATCCTGATCCACGGCCACACCCTTGGGCCGGGTAAAGTCACCGAGATACAGCCCCCGTTTGCCGATGGTCCCCTGCCAGACACCTTCGGAGTCAAAAACCTGTACCCTGGCATTCAGGGTATCACTGACATAAAGTCTATCGTTTCTGAAGGCCAGGAAAGTCGGACCATTGAGTTGGCCATCCGCCTCGCCACGTTCGCCAAAGCTCCGCAGCAATTGGCCATGCAGGTCGAAAACCCTGATCTGACTGCGGGCCGTATCGGCCACATACAGCTCCTCTTTCTCTTGATCGATCGCCAAACCAGTAGGACGAACCAGAACATCTTTTCCGACCTGACTCAGAGGCGTGCCATCGTGGTCGAGCTGAACCACAAAACCCAGCCTTGAATCTGCGACCCAGACCTGATCC
>RFGN01000328.1 GCA_003696645.1 Gammaproteobacteria bacterium
CTAAACAACTGCATTATGAACGTTCCTTATGACCACCTTACCGCATGGCTTGATGAAAAAGAAAAAAGTGCTGATAGTTTAGAGGAGCTTGCAAAAATTCTTTTCATCAAAAACATTGTGCTGAGATCGCACCTCGTTGACCTGGAATCTTACAGACTATTTCCTCATTACAACAACAATGAGAAGAATTACAAGAATGATGAGCAGCAGAAAGAGTACATTCGTAAGCATCCTTGATCTTCGTGCTTCCTTCATGTACTTCCTTTCTATGTCTTCTGCGTAGCGCATGAAGTCAAGGCCCGGCTGCGTGGCAGGGTACCCTATCTGCTTTTTCTTCTCGATGTGCTTGCCGTTGTGCTCTTTCATCAGAAATTGAGTTTAAGTCCTGCAGCAATGGAGATCGTTTCGGTCTTATCATTGTAAAGCGCCACGGTACTCACCCCCACCCGGGCGTAGTTCCGGTCGTAGCCTACGCCATAAAGCACCCCCTGGCGCTCACCGATGCCGGTCAGGATGCTCACGCTGTTTGGCCGGGTGAAGTACCTCGTTTCTGTCTCTCTGATCGTTACAACCTTCTGCTTCACATCTGTGCGGTATTTGTAGCCCCCTGGCGGAATGTAGGGTGACAGAATAGTGAAGGCATGCACATAGTTCTCTGTGCTGTCGATGCCGGCGTATTTCTTCAGCTGTGTTGCTTCATCGAGCTGCATGGCCAGGGAGGTGATGATACTATCCCCTGTCTGAAGTTGCGAAGTGAGTGCAGCAACCCGGGCCTCGAGGAAAGTAATTCGCTGCTCGCAGCTCTCATTCAAGCTGTCAGAAAGGATCACATGAGAAATGAGGTCTTTGTACTTCTCCTTCCAGAAGCGAACCTTCTCGTTCGTCTCGCTGTCGTATTTGATGAGACTGTCCACCGGCACCAGGTCCGGCGAATGCCAGCCGGTGTCCGGCTTTTCGATGTAGAGGGTGTCAACTGTCTTTTCAACAACCTTGATGCAGGGTTGTGTTTGCTTGCAGGCCCGGTAAAGCAATATCGAAAACAATGCTATCGCTGCTGCAATGATGAGGATGTTCGTGTTCTTCATAGCTGCTTGATTAAAAAAGCCAGGGGCTTTCGTCCGGCCCCTGGCGAATTGTCATGAAATAACCGAGAAAATACACTTCTTCAGGTCCTTTATTTGGTCTCCACTTTGGGAGTTTTCAAGCCAAGTGGCTCGAGGCCTTTGTCATAGCCAAGTGTGGCCAGCAGGTATCCGATCACCAGTTGCCATCCATCCGCAATACCAATATTGTAAAAAACAAGGCCTACGACTGTCGCAATCACGATAACCCTCAGAGGCAGCTTAGGTATCAAATTAGCCAGGGGCTTGATGAAGGCAGATGCGTAAGTGAGCAGGACGACGATGGAAGAGTAGAGTGCTGTCTGATAATTCAGCAGATCGGTGATGGTCGTGTCAGGACTGATCAAGATATCCGGAATGGCCGGGATGGTGTCAGGTGCCACAGCCTGTGCAAAGACAGCCAGGGCAGCAAAAATCAATGCGAGGAAAAGAACGATCTTTTTCATAATTCAGATTTTAATGAATACCCGACGAGCGTGGAGTGCAAACACAGCCAGCGCCCGCCGGGCAGGTTTTCAGTCTGGCAATTTGTGAGAATCAATTCTGTCGCTGAGGTATTTGACGATATTCCACTTGATCCATCCTGCTTTGCTTGCGTTGGTCAAAGCGCTCAGCAGGTAGATGAAGAAGATGTAGTTCGTCAAGCCGATTCGGAGGGTCCGATAGGCTTCAATCACCACCATACTGTTGAATTCATTGAGCAATGTTTTCTCTGCGTGCCAAATGAGCGATAACAGCAAGGTGTGTGTCGTCAATACAGGGATGATTCGCTGTGCCTTCCTCGTCGAGAACTCCCTACGCTTCAGCGCTGGAATGGCGGCCGTCACCCAGTCAAGCGATACGACAATCAACAAAATGTAAAGGGAAGTAGCAGGTGCGTAGATGTATTCTTCTATCTCTGCTCTAAAGAAGTTGAGCGAAATTATGAAGAATGTTGCTATCAGTGTAACTGTCAGCAATAGTTTCTTTAGCTGAACACCGAAGGCAGTGTTCAGAAATTCTTTAAAATTCTCGAAGCCCATATCGGTCATTTTGATTTCTGCTATCATGGCTCAAAATTTAGAGCTCATGGGATTTGTCCGATAGTTTTTGCCGATTGGGGGGTTGTTTTTATGCAAAGATGTCCTCACCATTCAGCCATGCTTTCGCTTCGCTGGCGTTCAGGATGAGGAAATCCTTTTTGTTTGCCTTCTGCAATTTCAGCACCTCCTTCACCTCACCTTTGATGTAGGAAAGTTCGAGCTCTATGATGTCGAACTCTTCTCCTCCTACATTCACCCTGCGGATGTCGCCAAATTGCGACTTGAAGCGCTGGCCCAACTCCTCCCAGGTGGGGTGCTTTTTAGTGCGCTTGATTTCCTTGCCTTCTTCATCGTATTCCACCTCATCCCATCCGAGACGGTTGGCCAGCTTTGCCGGTATTTTCGATCCTTTTGCAGTTACAGGAATTATGATATAGGTATTGCCTCTCATTGCTCGTCAGTTTTGGTGATCTTCACTTTCTGCCTGGTAGTTTGTCAGGATTTGAGTTGCTGTCAGGGCGCTATCGTACACCTTTGCGCTGTCGATGTAACCTGAGTAGAGTTGTGTGCTGCTAGTTAGTGCCCCTACGAGCAGATCATCAGCCACGCTGTCGATTGCACCAGATAGCGAAGTGGCTGACTTGTCTTCAGAACCATTGATGTAGATTTTAGTCGTGGTGCCATCATAGGTAGCAGCTATGTGGTACCAGGTGTAAGCGCTGAGCGTTGTGGTGCTGTCCACTGTGCCGGATGTGGTGCCTGACCAGCGCTGGAATTGCACTGCGCCTGTGGCTGTGATGTTCAGTGCATAGGCGTTGTTCTTGCCTATGACTGACTGTAATGTCGAAACAGTAAATGGCTTCACCCATGCCTCGAGGGTGATGGCGCTGGTGATGTCGAGTGTGGCGTCGTCAGTGATGAGTTCGTAGCCGTCAGCGTTGAGGATGAGCTCGCCATTATTTGCCTTCTTTTCTGCAAAAGAGAACCGACTATCAACAACTTTAATTCTTGTCTGCGTGCCGTTCAGTGTACCATTATTGCTGTTTACATAATCTTGCCATGACGGATTATGCGTCTCGAAAAGAATGTTCCCAGGGGAAACTACATTGTATCTTCCTAAACCATTCGCATATAGCTGCGATATTTCAGATGATGATAATTCTTTGTTGTAAAAACAAGCATTGAAAACTGTTCCGTATAATTCCCTCACATTACCTTCCTGTTTACCTACCCTTAGTGATGTGTTTGCTGAATAGTTATTATATCCATCTGTGATGACAAGTGTTGTTTCTAATAC
>RFGN01000039.1 GCA_003696645.1 Gammaproteobacteria bacterium
TCACCTCCTGCAATGCTGCATAGCGTGCCTTCCGGGCAGCCGCTTCTATACCGAGGCCCTTCTTTTCAGTGATGGTAATCCTCTTGATCCTGAGTGGGATATTGAGGGACTTGCAAAAGGCCCGGCAATGTTGGACCCACGCATCTGCACCTGGATTGAGTTGATGATGGACATGGACGGCATGGACAGGGATCGGCCCTATCTGGTCAGTCAGGGAGGCCAGGGCATGCAACAGCACTGTCGAATCCAGCCCCCCACTATAGGCCACATGGATGTGCCGACAGCCGGTAACGGGAATCCATTCCCTTAGTGCGTGCAGAATCTGTTCTGTTACAGGAATGTCAGTCCTCGTTATAGACCCCATAATCCAATAGACGCTGCATGCGGCTCTCCAGCATCTCGTCCATGGACATGTTGTCGAGTTGGGCAAGATGTTTTGCCAATGCTCCCTTGAGCTGATTGGCCATCTTTCCCACATCCCGGTGCGCCCCGCCAAGCGGCTCTTCTACAATCTCGTCAATCAGTCCAAGGTTATGCAGTTGTGGCGCAGTGATCTTGAGGGCCTCTGCAGCCTCGGCGGCACGAGAGGCGTCCTTCCAGAGAATGGAGGCACAACCTTCGGGAGAGATAACGGAATAGACGCTGTATTGCAGCATCAGCATGCGGTCTCCGACCCCTATCGCCAGAGCGCCCCCGGATCCACCCTCACCAATGATGGTACAGATTACCGGTACCCGCAACTGCGACATCTCGAACAGATTGCGGGCAATGGCCTCGCTCTGATTACGTTCCTCGGCATCAATACCGGGATAGGCTCCGGGGGTATCGATAAAGGTCAAAACCGGCATGTGAAATTTCTCGGCAAGCTTCATCAGGCGCAGGGCCTTGCGATAGCCCTCGGGACGGGCCATGCCAAAGTTGCGCTTTACCTTTTCCTTGACATCACGTCCCTTCTGGTGGCCGATCACCATGACCGGGCGACCATCCAGACGTGCCATGCCACCAATGATCGCCAGGTCATCCGCAAAATGCCGATCGCCGGCCAATTCCAGAAAATCAGACAACATGGCATCAATATAGTCACGGGTATAGGGCCGTTGCGGATGCCGCGCCATCTGGGTGATCTGCCAGTCCGTCAGCTTGGAAAAGATAGTCTGTGTCAGGGCCAGATTCTTTCTTTCCAGTTCCTCGATGGCCTCGGAGATATTGACGGTATCATCGCTGCTGATGTGTCGAAGCTCCCGCACCTTGGCCTGTAGTTCGGCGATAGGCTGTTCGAAATCGAGATAGTTTGGATCCATGGATTGTAATCGTTCATTTTTGATGAATGCGAATCATTATATGCCGGAATTACTTTCTACTATAGCTTGTGCAGGCATTTTTTGAAGCAGACATAAATCAGGAAGTCACCACAGATCATTACCGGGCTTTGTCCTGAAGCAAAAGAGCCTGTGCTAGAATAGGGCTATTTTTTTACCAGGAAGGCTTATGCCAGAAGAGAACATGAAATTTCAGCACATCCATGTCCCGGAGACCGGACAACCCATTTCGCTCAATCCGGACAATTCCCTGAATGTCAGCCAACACCCCATTATTCCCTTCATTGAGGGTGACGGGATTGGCTCGGATATCACCCCGGTGATGCGCGAAGTGGTCGATGCCGCTGTCAATGCCGCCTATGGTCCGGATCGTTCGATCTCATGGATGGAGGTCTATGCGGGGGAAAAGGCAAACAGGGTATACGGCGAAGAGGTCTGGCTGCCGGAAGAAACCATGGTTGCCCTGAAACACTTTCTGATCTCGATCAAGGGGCCGTTGACGACCCCGGTTGGTGGCGGGATTCGCTCACTGAATGTTACCATGCGACAGGAACTGGATTTGTATGTCTGTCAGCGCCCAGTCCGCTATTTTGACGGCACACCCAGCCCGGTTCGTCATCCGGAAAAAACCGATATGGTGATCTTTCGCGAGAATTCAGAGGACATCTATGCCGGTATCGAATGGCCAGAAGGCAGCGATGAGGTCAAGAAACTGATCCGTTTTCTGCAAGATGAGATGGGTGTCACCAAGATTCGTTTCCCCGAGACCTCCGGGATTGGCATCAAGCCGGTGTCACGAGAGGGCTCGAGTCGTCTCGTCCGCAAGGCGATCCAGTATGCCATTGACAATCATCGTGACTCGGTGACTCTGGTTCACAAGGGCAATATCATGAAGTTTACCGAAGGAGGCTTCAAGGATTGGGGTTACGCCGTGGCCAGGGACGAATTTGGTGCCAGTGAAATCAATGGCGGCCCCTGGTGTCGTCTGGAGCATCCTGAAACCGGCAAGGAGATTATCATCAAGGATGTCATCGCCGATGCCTTTTTGCAAGAGATTCTGCTGAGACCCGAAGAGTTCAGCGTAATCGCGACCCTGAATCTGAATGGAGACTATATCTCGGACGCGCTTGCGGCCCAGGTCGGCGGAATCGGTATCGCACCGGGGGCCAACCTGTCGGACAGCATCGCCCTGTTCGAAGCCACCCATGGCACAGCCCCCAGTCTGGCGGGCAAGAATCTGGTCAATCCGGGCTCGATCATCCTCTCTGCCGAGATGATGTTGCGACATATCGGCTGGACCGAGGCTGCGGACCTGATCATAGAAGGCATGTCAAGAACCATTCGCAGTCACACCGTGACCCAGGACCTTGCCAGATTGATGGAGAATGCCACCGAGGTCACCTGTTCCGAGTTTGGTGCGGCGCTGATCCAGAATATTCAGGATCAGTAACATGTCGCGTCTGATGAATCTCTCCCCACTGGATGGTCGTTATGCTGGCAAGGTTGAGGCATTGCGTCCATTGTGCAGCGAATATGGTCTGCAGTATTTTCGTGTGCTGGTAGAAATAAGATGGTTTCAATACCTCTCACAATATAATGATATAAAAGAACTTCCTCCATTTTCTGATGATGATATGAAATGCCTGGACAGCATTGTTGACACGTTTTCCGAGGCCGATGGTGAACGTATCAAGGAGATTGAAAGAACGACCAATCATGATGTCAAGGCAGTGGAATACTTCATCAAGGAGAAGGTAAGTGGGTCGGACACCCTCACCCGCCATGCCGAATTCATCCACTTCGCCTGCACCTCGGAAGATATCAACAACCTGTCCTATGCCCTGATGTTGAAGACCTCGCGGGATCATGTCATGCTGCCGGCACTGGAGAAAGTGGTAGATACCCTTGCAGACCTGGCCATTGAACATGCCGCCCTGCCAATGCTGTCCAGAACCCATGGACAAACGGCCTCCCCGACCACGATGGGCAAGGAGCTGGCCAATTTTGCCTATCGGCTCGCCAGACAATGTCAGCAATTGAAGCAGATCAAGATCCTGGGCAAGATCAATGGTGCCGTTGGCAATTTCAATGCCCACCTGTCGGCCTATCCGAATATCGACTGGACTGCTGTCAGCCAGGAGTTTATTGCCTCGCTGGGCCTGCAATATAATCCCTACACCACCCAGATTGAACCACATGATTTTATCGCCGAACTGTTTCATGTCCTGATACGGGTCAACCAGATCCTGATCGATCTGTGCCGTGATATCTGGAGTTATATCTCCCTGGGTTATTTTCGCCAGAAAGTGATTGCCGGTGAAGTCGGCTCGTCTACCATGCCGCACAAGGTCAATCCGATTGACTTCGAGAATGCAGAAGGCAATCTGGGAGTCGCCAACAGTCTGCTTGACCATCTGTCACAGAAGTTGTTGACCTCGCGTTGGCAACGGGATCTGACCGATTCCACTGTGCTGCGCAATATCGGCAACGGGCTTGGACATACCCTGCTGGCGATAGAGTCCTGCCTGAAAGGCATGGGAAAACTGGAGATCAATTCCCAGCGCCTGCACGAAGATCTGGAACAATCCTGGGAGGTGTTGGCTGAACCGATTCAGACCGTGATGCGTCGTTATGGAATTGAGCAGCCCTACGAAAAACTCAAGGCCTTTACCCGGGGTCAGACGATTTCACGTGAAGGACTGCAGGCATTTATTACCGGCCTTGAACTGCCGGAAGCGGCCAAGGACGCCCTGTTGGATCTGACCCCACAAACCTACACAGGACTGGCCACAGATCTTGCCAAACAGGTGAAGGAACAGATTGTCTCCCTGTATGACGCATGACGGATAAAAATACAACAGATCCATATCCAACAAAGGGAGGCCGCTGCGAGGATCTGGACAATGCAGCCGAGATCGTTCTGCAATTGATCCGGACGGCTGGGCAGGTCATCCGCATCGAGAGTCAGCAACTCTGTCCCGCCCTGTATCATCGCACAGACTGCGTGCAGGCGATCCAGACCTTTTGCCTGCAACATCCTCGTGGACAGGTTCGTATCCTGATCAGTGATGCCGCACAGATTCGCAGTCACGGCCACCTGCTTATTCCACTGCTGCAAAAGCTGACATCGGCGATCGAAATTCGAATTACACCGGATCCGTGTCCCCACGAGGTCTTGATGGTGGACAACAGGGGTTATCTCAGGCTTTCGGATACCGATCGTTACCAGGGCCATTATGCCCTGCAGGATCGCCGGGAGACACAAGTCCTTGTCGAGGACTTTCAGTCGCGCTGGGAGCAGGCCGAGCGTGCCGCCTCCCTCCTTGGCCTGCATATCTGATCGACCATGAATCCGGTCGAATTTTCCGGTATCCAATGCCCGTATTGCCTGTCCGAATTTGAACTCCCGATCGATGTCACCGCAGGCAATCAACAGTGGGTCACCGATTGTGAGGTGTGTTGTCAGCCCATACAGGTTTTTGTGACACTGGAGGAAGACGAAAACCGGCTCAATATCCAGGTGGAGCGGGAAACCGGTTGATCATTCCGGCCCCATAGTCCGAAAATGTGGAATAAAGGCCGCCACACGCCGCCGATAGTCACCATATTCAGGATGATCATGCATCAGGCGTCTCTCCTCCAGACGTGACCCAAGCAGACAATAGAGCGTCACCAGGGCATACAGATTCATGCTGTTGACACTCTGATCTGGCGAAGCCCAGAGCAACAGGATCAAGGCGGCATACATTGGGTGACGCTGGTATCGATAGATTCCGGTTTCAATGAATGGCTCGCCCTGTTCAGGCATCCTTTTGATCCCAAGAAACACTCCGATATCAATGGGTTGCAATGCCAATATGAAGCATCCGATGGCCAGTGCCTGAATGGCGTAATTGATCCATCGCAGAGGAGGTTGCACGACAAACAGGGTCTGGTCCGGTAATCGATGGATATAAACCAGCCAGGCTGTCGTGGTCACCAGGGCTAGGAGCACATAGCCCAATCGATATCCCTGGGCAGACACCCCCTTTCTGTAGAAAAACGTCTTGACAGTAACCGAGGCAGTCAGACTGTGGATCAGGGCAAACAGCAGACCCGACAACCAAAGTTTTATCACCGGGTCTGTCAGCATGACATCAATTGATATCCACCGCCCGTATCAGTACCGGAAAGGGAAAGGTCTTGCCATGGTGCGGTTCAAACACTCCCTTCGGCAGGTAATACCACTGTTTCGGTGTCATGCTGCCCAGTTTACCCGGAAAACGGGGCAGTTTGGAAAAGTCTGCGCCCATCTCTTCAAGTTTGGCGGCATTGACAAAATCGATGACATCTTCCTTCGTGCTTTCGGGGTGTGTCGCGTAATGGGTCATATGCCCCCCCTGCCCCATCTGTACATTGAAACAGTATTCACCACTGGTCTTGGTGAAATCGATCGCTGTTTCTGGTCGTTGGGAGAGAATCTTGGCAATACTGGACAATTCACCGGCTACTATTCCGGCCTGATCATCTGAAAACAGTCCTGCCTGACTTGAGGTGGTGGCGCAAACCATGAATAGTGCTGCAACGCCTTTCATGATACTTTTCTTGCTCATGACCTTGCTCCCCTACTTGCTCGTACAAATACCCAGGGCACGATAGATGGGACACCATTTGACCAGGCCAGTGACGACCAGGATAACGCCTACCCAGCCCCAGGGGGTCTGCGGTCCAACGAATACCAGACTGATCAGGCCCAACCCAACGATAATTCTCAGTACGCGGTCTATACTACCAACATTTGCCTTCATACTATTACTCCTGTGTCGTTAACATGAACGGATCATGAGTCGGGTGACTCATGCTATCCTTACATTTTTCATATAAACAAAAAATATTTTGTTATATTAGATTTTCATAATATAATAAATTTATGATCAATGGAATTCCTCGTGACAATATTTTGCAGGCGGTTGCCGGGCTCAAGGGCATCAGTCACGAGATTCGTCTGTCCATTCTCTGTTATCTTTCGCAACAGCCCATGACGGTCGGTGACCTTGCCGAGGCTATCGGCACCTCCCAATCCAGTATCTCCCAGCATCTGAGCAAGATGCAGGCAGCGTGTTGGGTGTGTGCCGATGCCCAGGGCACCTCCCGCATCTATCGAATCTGTGATCCTGAAAAATTGAAACTGCTAGAAGTTTTGCATCAAATCTATTGTAAAGAGGGACAATAATGGAAAGCATCAGTGTGACACAACTGAAACAAAAGCTGGCTCAGGGTGAGTCGATCACCATCGTCGATGTTCGCACCCTGCCCGAATTTCATTCGGAACGGCCTGCAATCCGTGATCTCAAAAATCACCCGCTTGACCGGATTGAGCAACTGGAACATCCAGAGGATGAACCGTTGTATGTGATCTGCCAGAGCGGTAATCGCAGCAGTCAGGCCTGTCAGAAGCTCCTACGCCAGGGATTTACCCGTCTTGTGAATGTCGAAGGCGGCCTGCTGGCCTGGAAAAAAGCTGGGCTGCCCACCGAAAAAACCAGTGGGACCTTCCCCATCATGCGTCAGGTCCAGATCGCGGCCGGCTCACTTGTCCTGCTGGGCACATTGGGAAGCCTGTATATCCATCCGGCCTGGATCTGGTTGGCCGTGTTTGTCGGTGCGGGCCTGACCTTTGCCGGACTGTCAGGATTCTGTGGGATGGCCATCCTGCTGGGCAAGATGCCCTGGAATCGCAGCATGCAAAAACAACCAGAGGCTGCAAGTTAAAATTTTTTACCCTTCTATATAAGTTTTTCATATTTTTATATAAATAATACGAGGTTATGTCATGATTGTCAGACAACTTTTCGACGCAGATACCTGGACCTATACCTACCTGGTGGCTGATCAGCATAGTCATGAGGCCCTCCTGATCGACCCGGTGCTCTCACAGGTTGAACGTGATCTGAAACTGATCAATGAACTGGGTTTGACCCTTAAATATGCCCTGGATACGCATGTGCATGCCGACCATATCACTGCCAATGGTACCCTGCGTGACAGGACAGGTTGTCAGACTGGTATAGCAGCGGCCAATCAGGTCGCCTGCGCAGACCACGGGCTGGAATGCGGTGATGAATTGTCTCTGGGCAACCATATGATCAAGGTACTTTGTACCCCGGGGCACACCGATGGCTGCATCAGCTTTCTGATCGGCAATCATGTCTTCACCGGTGATTCCCTGTTCATCCGGGGGTGTGGACGCACCGATTTTCAACAGGGAGATGCCGGCAAGCTGTACGACTCCATCACGCAGACCCTGTTTACCCTTCCGGATGAGACCTGGGTCCACCCCGGTCACGACTATCATGGTCACACCATCAGCACGATCGGCGAAGAAAAGCGGTTCAATCCACGATTGACCCTCTCTCGTGATGAATTCATTGCCTACATGGAAAACCTGGATCTTCCTGACCCGAAATACATGATGGAGGCCGTACCTGCCAACCAGACCTGTGGCAAGGCGGCATGAGCCTGTTACTCTGGCCAGCCTCGCTGGCAATCGGGATCGTTCTGGGCATGTTCGGTGCCGGGGGAGGCATGATTACCGTCCCGGCCTTGATCTATCTGGCAAACATGCCGGTCAAGCAGGCCATTGCCGTCAGCCTATGGGTGGTCGCCATTGTCTCGTTCTCGGCCCTGGTGCAACAGAAGGTCTGGAAACAGTTGCAGATCCGCCTGCTGTTGACCTTTGGTATCACGGGCATGGCTGGCAGCATTGCCGGATCGCTGTTTACCCGTTATCTCTCCGAGCAATTCCAGCTCGGTCTGTTTGCCCTGCTCATTTTTCTCGTTACCTTGTGGTTGTCAAAGGTCAAGCTGACCAATCGAGTCAGTGTCTTTCGATTCATTCCGGCCAGTATCACCGGTTTTCTGATCGGCTTTCTTACCGGCATACTGGGCGTTGGGGGCGGATTCCTGCTGGTTCCGGCCCTGATCTATCTGGGTATCGGTCATTTCCCGACCGCCGTGGCACATTCCCTGGTGCTGATTATCTGTAATGCCATTGCAGGCGGCATTACCTATATCAACACCACCGAGGTTCCCCTCGATACAGCCCTGATTGTCAGTGCCATTGCAGTCGTGGGGAGCGTCATCGGCAACCATTTCCTGAAAACCCTGGCCGGTTCCCAATTGCAGAAGATTTTTAGTATGATGCTCGTCATGATCGGGGGCCTGATGCTTTGGCGAGCCTTTACCAGTTAATCACAAGAGGGCAACAACATGACTACAGAAAAACATTCCATTGTAATCGTCGGCGGCGGTACTGGCGGGATTGCTACCGCAGCGCATCTCCTGAAGGAGAAACCAGATCTTGATGTCGCCATCATTGAACCGGCAGATACCCACTACTACCAGCCGGGTTGGACCTTTGTCGGCGGCGGCATCATCCCCAAGGAAAAGACCGCCCGTCCGATGCGATCGGTCATCCCCAAAGGAGCCAAGTGGATACAGGATGCCGTAGAATCCTTCGATCCGGAAAACAATGCGTTGACAACGGCTTCGGGAAAAGAGATTGGTTATGACTATCTTGTCATGGCCGCGGGCATTCAGATCGACTGGGATGCCATTCCCGGCCTGAAAGAGAATCTGGGTAAAAATGGCATCGTCAGCAATTATGACTATCAGACCTCGGAGAAGACCTGGAAGACCATCAAGGGTTTCAAGGGTGGGACTGCCCTGTTCACTCAACCGAAACCTCCCTTCAAATGTCCGGGAGCAGCCCAGAAGATCGTCTATCTGGCCGCAGAGGCCTTCAAGAAACAGGGGGTGAAAAACAAGACCAACATGATCTTCAGTCTGGCGGCACCCGGCATCTTTCCCATCAAGAAATACGGGGATACCCTGCGTGAGGTGCTCAAGCGCAATGCGATCGATACACGTTATGGCACAAATCTTGTCGCCATCGATGCAGAAAAGAAAGAAGCCACCATCGAGACTCTGGAGAATGGGGAGACCGAAACCATTGCATTCGACATGCTGCATGTCACTCCACCGATGAGCGCACCGAATTTTATCAAGAACAGCCCGCTGGCCGATGAGGGGGGCTGGGTCGATGTCAACATGCATACCCTGCAACATAACCGCTTCAATAATGTCTTTGGTCTGGGAGACTGCACCAATACCCCGAATTCCAAGACTGCCGCTGCAGTACGTGGTCAAACACCAATTGTTGTCAGCAACCTGTTGTCGGTCATGAACAATCAGCCTGGCAAGGCCGCCTATGATGGTTATGCCTCCTGCCCGCTGGTAACGGGTTATGGCAAGCTGGTATTGGCCGAATTTGACTACAACATGCAACCCAAGGAAACCTTCCCCTTTGATCAGGGCAAGGAACGCAAGAGCATGTATTACCTGAAAAAGTATGTCCTGCCCAAATTCTACTGGGATATCCTGCTGAAGGGTGGCAACCTGGGCGGCGACTAGTTGATTCTGAGAATATGTCTCTGCTGGGTCCTGGCCGGGCTTATACCCGTTCAGGCCCAGACCATTTCATTGGGGCTTTTTTCACAGGGCCAACGAACAGGCTGGGAGGAAAAGTCTTTTGCGGGACATACCCACTACAGCCTGATTGCTGACAGGGAGACTGGCCATAGGGTTCTGCAGGCGATCAGCAAGGGTACTGCCTCCGGTCTGCTGCTGGAACGGGAGATCGATCTGAACCAGACCCCCTGGCTGGAATGGTCCTGGAAGGTGGTTGACAGCTCGCTTTTAAAACAGGCCGGTCATGATGAGCACCTGAAATCCGGGGATGATTATGCCGTGCGTCTCTATGTGATCATCTCGGATCCGCCATTCTTCTGGCGAACCCGTGCCTTGAACTATGTCTGGTCAGCGAATCAGCCTGTCGGAACGGTGTGGCCCAGTCCCTATACGGAAAACAGCACACTGATCGCGGTCGAATCAGGAACAGAAAATATTGGAATATGGAGAAGTTATCGCGTCAATCTGAGGCAGGATATCAAGAGATATCTGGGGATGAAGGGAGATAAGATCAATGCCATTGCCATCATGAGTGACAGCGACAATACCAAAACGGACAATACGGTCCTTTTTGGTGATATACGCCTATCAAGCAATATCCCTTGAATCATCCCGCCTGAATCGGCGGAAACCGCTTAGCCTCTTACCCTTTTTCTGTTTGCGCTTGAAGGGCCTCCAGATAGGGATATGCCGCAATCTCCCTGACCTGTGGATGCAATTTGACCCGTTCCAGCTCCTGAGTACTGAGTTGCACCTCAACCTTGCCCCGTTGCTTCGAGATCGAGACGACTTCGGCTACCTTTTCCCCTTCAGGCGTTCGCAACGCATCACCGGATTGGAGATCATCATTCTCCAGAACGGCATACATCATCTGCTGTCGTTTTTTTCCAAGATAATGCATCCTGGCAACGATCTCCTGCCCCACATAACAGCCCTTGGTAAAACTGATGGCATTCAGGGCATCCAGATTGAGTGCCTGGGCCACAAACTGTTCACTGGTATTCTGGTTTACGATCGGCTGACCTTCGACAATATCCTGCAGGTTCCATTGATCGGGAGACATCTGTTCCCATCTGGAATGGCCTGCAGCATTCAGCACCGAGGACACGGTTTCCTGTTTTTCGTAAACCAATATGCCACGCTGTGCGGAGGCCGGAACTGGAATCACGTATTTGCTCCTTGCCGGTTCGGTTGTCACGATGCCCAACACTCCCATGGATTCACTGACATCCTCCAATTTGACATCAGCACGCAGGACAAACATTCGCAGACGCTGCAGTACCTTATCCTTGAGTGATTTTTCGACGATCAGGTACACCTTCACCCCATCGGAGAGCACATAAAATAGCGCAATCACCCTCCCCTTGGGATTGCAGTAGGCGCTGAAACCGCTACCACCATGTTCAAACTGGCTCATGTCCTGGGTAAACTGCCCATTCAGGAAAGACAGTCTGTCCTGTCCCGTCACAGCGATGACGCCATGGTTTTCCAGTTCACAGTAATATGGAGTCTGCATCATTGTTGCCTGTTTTTGTCCTCTTTTATTGCCTGAAAGGGATCCGACTCGTGGTCTAACCTATCCATGTATAGTGTACCTCAACTGTATCGGATCACCAGCTTGGCAGGTGAATGGAACAGGCGCATAATGTTTGTGTATTTGTCAAATGATATAAGGAGCGACCCATGACAAGAAAATTTGCAACCACCACGCTATTTCTGCTACTGGGCAGCTTGATGACAGCGCCTGCCTTTGCCCACAGCGATGGAGATGGCAAGGGTTACAGCCACCACGGCAAGAAGAAATGGATGAAACGTCACTACAAAGAGATGGAGGAGATCAATGGCATGCTGCGGGATGTCATGGTCATTCTACGGGATCTGAATCATAAACCTTCCCCTGCGGAACGCAAGCAGCTCAACAATATGATCAATCGGCTGGATGAGATCATGGAAGAACGCAAACGCATGCACAAGCGCTACATGAAGAAACATCATCATGGCAAGATGGACATGGACCATGAGGACCATCATCACGGAGATGACGATTCAGAGTGATTTTCCGAGGATAGCAAGACACTCCTCAAAGCGGCTAGCCTGGTAAACAGGCAGATTTTACTGTCTGTCAGGCAGCCGCCAGCTCGATTGCCCTGTCGATATCAACATCCACAGGACGAGAAACCCCGGCCTCATGCATGGTTACCCCGATCAGCTGGTTGGCGACATCCATGGTGATCTTGTTATGGGTGATAAAGATAAACTGTACCTTGTCCGACATCTGTCGGATCATCTCGGCGTAACGACCCACATTATAATCATCCAGCGGAGCATCCACCTCATCCAGTACACAGAAAGGGGCAGGGTTTAGTTCGAATAACGAGAACACCAGTGCAATGGCAGTCAGTGCCTTTTCCCCACCAGAGAGCAGATGAATGGAGGTATTGCGCTTGCCCGGGGGTTGAGCCAGAACGGTTACCCCCGTATTGAGTAGATCCTGTTCGGTCAGTTGCATCTGAGCCTTGCCGCCCCCCATCAATTGAGGATAAAAACGCTGCAGACTGGCGTTGGCGCGTTCAAAGGTTTCCTTGAAACGGCTGCGGGTCTCCTGATCAATCTTGTGCATGGCATTTTCAAGTGTATCCAGGGCCTCGCGAAGATCGGAAAGCTGACTTTCGAGATAGGTCTTGCGCTCGTTTTCCTGCTTGTATTCCTCCACGGCAGCAAGATTGACAGGTTCCATGCGTTGAATGCGCCCCTGTAACCGCTCCAGATTTTGCGACATCTCTTCGAGTGTATCCGGAAGTTGCGCGGCCTTCTCGCAGATCGTTTCGATCTCAAAACCGATTTCGGCAATCCTTTCAAGATGTGTCTCACGACGGGTTTCAAATTCCTTCAATGCAACCCGGGTATCGGCCATCAGAGATTGCAGCGACTGCAGGGCATGCTCCTTTTCGATGCGCTGACGATCAAGGTCGCGCATCTTCTGTTCAATTTCTTCCTTTCTGGTCCGACATTCCTTGAGCTGTGTGTCTGACTCGATGCGTTTCTTCAGGGCTTCCTGAAGCTGAGATTCCAGTTCGGAGATCGGTGTATCACTCTGTTCAAGCATCAAACCGAGCTGTTCCTGATGTGCAGTGCGTTCATGCAGTTGCTGACGCATTCTTTCAATACTTGATTCCAATCCCCTCTTCTTGACCCTTGCCGTTTCAAGACGGATTGAAACATCCTGCAGTGCCTGCTGGTGCTGTCGGAGCTGGTCTCTCAGTGTCTCAAGCTGACCTCTGAGTTGATCACGACGCGCAGACAGGCGATCCCGCTCAATCTTGTCCTGCTGCAGGGCATCACTACTCGATTCCAGGGCAGCCTGCTTGTCCAGTTTTTCCTTTTCACTTTGATGCAACCTGCTTTGCAGGCTGGACAATTCTTCCTCAAGCCGCTGTCGTTGCACAGATTGACGTTCCACATTGGCCTGCACCTGGGCAACCGCCCCTTCTTTCTGGATCCGCAGTTCATTGAGTGACTGAAATTCCTGCTGTACGGATTCCCGTTTACCCTGCAATTCGAGCAGTTGTGCCTCAAGCTTTTCAAGATCGATTCTCAAAGTATGCTGTTGGTCCGTGAGGGATTGCAGCGAGGCATGCACGGTTTTGATGGCAGCAGCCCGTTCCAGTACACTGCCATCATCCTGTTTCGGCTGATGCAGACGCAACCAGTGTTGTCCCATCCAGACGCCGGAACGGGTAACAACAGATTCATGGGGTTTCAGATCCGGTCTTTTCTTCAAGGCCTCATCAAGGGTATCTGCACAATAGACATGCCCTGCAAGGTCGGCAAGGTTCCAGGAGCAGGTCAA